>JAGWTX010000107.1 GCA_028875955.1 Bacteroidota bacterium
AAGGAACACAGGCTCAGTGGTTTTAATTACGACTGGATACAGAACCGAAAGCTGAGTGTTCCTGAAAAGCGAAGTTTTGTAAATGAATTGGGATTAACCGTTGATTACTGGATCATGAAACCCGTTAATTATGAAGCCGGCAAAAAATACCCGGCCATATTGGATATACACGGCGGTCCAACAGCCATGTGGGGGCCCGGTGAGAGTTCCATGTGGCATGAATTCCAATACTACTGTGCCAAAGGTTATGTTGTGGTTTATGGCAATCCGAGGGGATCGGGGGGATATGGAACCCAATTCCTTCGTGCCAATATCAATGATTGGGGAAAGGGGCCCACTTCTGATGTATTGACGTATCTGGATAAAGCCGTATCCGAGGGTGCCATCGATACCTCCCGGCTGGCCATCACCGGGGGGTCATATGCCGGCTATCTGGTTGCCTGGATTGTTGGACATGATCAGCGTTTCAAAGCAGCCTGTTCCCAACGGGGTGTTTATGACCTGCGCACTTTTTTCGGGGAAGGCAATGCCTGGCGTCTGGTACCCGATTATTTTGGCGGCTATCCCTGGGAAACGGTTACCAGGGAAAACCTGGAGAGAGAATCTCCCATCACCTATGTAAAAAACATACATACCCCTTACCTGATCTTTCATGGAGAGAGTGATCTCCGTACGGGTGTGATAGGCGGGGAAATGATGTACAAGAGTTTAAAAGTGCTGGGTAGTCCTGTAGAATATGTCAGACATCCCGGTGCCACACATGAACTCACCCGAAGCGGCAATAACCGACAGCGAATTGATCAGATGCTCAGAACCCTTGAATTCTTTGAACGGTATATCAAGCATTAACCTATAATCAACCATTCGGCCTGTTACAAAGACGCATCCAAAACCTGCAGCTTTCTAACAGGTCGATTTCTATTTCAACCCTTTCAACCAGTCTGTAATCCCCAGATAGAGTTTATTGGCCACTTCCTCCTGAAATGATTGGCGAAGGATCTTTTTCTCATCATCCGGGTTACTCAAAAAGGCAATTTCCACCAGCGCGTTGGGGAAATCGGTCGGACTATTCAATGCAAAATTGAAACTGCCTACATTTCCAAATTCATTCAGGGGCAATTCCAGCATCCGGTTTAGCAAGGATAAGGAAAGCGGGCGGAACCCTATGTATTTATAATAGGTACTCACCCCATTGATCTCTTTGTTATCACTGGAATTGAGATGAAGACTGATCAGGATATCCGGATCCTGTTCCTGTAGAAAAAGAATCCTGTCCTTGTTGTCAAATGTAGTATCCCTGGTTCTTGTCATGATGATATGCCGGACCCCTTTTCTTTTCAGGTTTCTCTCAAGAGCCTGGGCAAATAACAGGGTATAATACTTTTCAGTATATCGTGCATGCACGCCTCCCGTACCGCTGTTGGTGCCTCCGTGTCCTGCATCGATGGCGATTTTTAACGTTCGGATATCCGGTTTTGGTGGTTGCCGTTTGATACGAACCATCAGCTTGTGCCCTTCATAAGCTACATGGAAACCCCAGTGCTGTGCATGTTTCAATTCGATGGTGATCCTTAACAGGTCATCTTCAACCTGGTTATAATAGACGTTTTTCACTTCCTTCAGGGAGCGGAGCTGGGTAACCCAGTTGGTGTTACTTTTTACGCCATAAATATCCAGCAGGATCCGGGATGGATTGATCTCCATGTAAGCATGATAAGGAAGTTTCTCTTCTAAACTTATACCCACATAATCGAAGGCTGAATCACCTTTTGCAATTATCGAGTTGGTCAGGTATTGTGATTTTTCAATACCCGCACTGTCCGGTTTTACAAAAGTCTTTTCGATATAAGCCGTATGAAACCTGGACAATTGCACCTGGTATAGATTATCAACCGAATCGATCACCCTTACTAAAACATTGGAATCCAGATAACCCATTTTGGCACTTCCCAGCCTGTCGGTACCCAATCCATAAGCGAGGGAAGGGAGTTTACCCGTTGTTCTGCCCAGGTGATGGGGTGCAAAATCATTTTGCGCTTGTGCCTGCAGAAAACATAAGCAACAGCTCAGATATAAAACGTACTTCATTTGCTGAAGTTAAAATATAATTGGTATTCTGCGCATCCGGGTTTGTATGACAGCGGGTAAACGGGACATATCTTTTCCGGGGCAAACCCTTGCCCCATAAACGGTCAGTTGTTATCCATGGATTATAAGACTGGCATTAAGCCAAAAAAGAAAACACTTTACAATGCCGGAGAATATCAAAATAAAAAACCTCATTACCTGTGACAGTAATGAGGCATTGTTTTAGCAAGCAACCGTAAAACAAAAACCAAATATTAAAAAACTTTGTGAAAGTTAATAATTTTTCTTGGTTTTTTTTAAAAATGATACCCGTTATCTGAAACCAGCTTATCGGAGATCCTTCTTCTGGCATCCTTGGTATTAAAGGGTTCCAGCTTGGTAAAACGTTTAAGCCCGATATGCATCATTCTCAATTCATCCCCTTCTGCAAAGCTGTTCAGGGCATCTTTTCCTGCCTTATTGATGCGATCGGCTGCGTCATATAAGTAGGTGCGCATCATATCCGCCTGCAGGCTGACAGCAGCTTCCCCCCTGGCATCAGAGAGTTTCATGACACGCAAGAGGGCGGATTCTGCATGAAATGCCTCCATGGCCATATCGGCAATATTCATCAATACCTCCTGTTCCTTATCCAGTTGCATCATCAGTTTCTGTACGGCTGCACCGGCAACCATCAGGATGGCTTTTTTGAAATTGGCGATATACTTGCGTTCCTTCGCAAACGCACCTTCTTCTTCAGCGCCGAAATCCGGGATACTCATGAGTTCTTTCTGTACGGCCATCGCAGGTGTCATCAGATCCAGTTTGCCCTTCATGGCACGTTTCAGCATCATATCCACGGTAAGCAAACGGTTGATCTCGTTGGTGCCTTCATAGATGCGGTTGATCCGGCTGTCGCGATAGGCTTTGGAGATCACATATTCATCACTAAATCCATTCCCGCCGTGGATCTGCACCCCTTCATCCACAACAAAATCGAGCACTTCACTGCCAAACACTTTCAACATGGAACATTCGATGGCAAATTCTTCGGCAGCACCCAGAAGGGCCTCGTTAAAGGGCTGTCCGCTTTCCAGCATTTCATGCTCCTTGTTATCAATCCACTTGGCAGTGCGATACAATGCTGTTTCACAAACCCACATACGGATTGCCATTTCAGCCATTTTATGGCGGATAGCGCCGAATTTGGCAATGGGCAATTTAAACTGCTCCCGGGTCATGGCATATTGAATCGAAGTAGTGGCCGCCCGCTTTGAGCCGCCCAGTGCTGCAGCGCATAGTTTCAGTCTTCCGATATTCAGGATATTAAACGCAATCAGGTGACCCTTCCCTATCTCTCCCAATACATTTTCAACGGGCACTTTACAATCCTGGAAATACAATTGCACGGTAGAAGACCCCTTGATACCCATCTTGTGTTCTTCCGGCCCCTGGGTAAATCCTTCCATGCCTCGTTCGATGATAAAACCGGTGAACTTATCGCCATCGATTTTGGCAAACACGGTATATACATCTGCAAAACCACCGTTGGTGATCCAGCATTTCTGTCCGTTCAACAGATAATATTTTCCATCCTCACTCAGTTTGGCAGTGGTCTTGGCGCCCAACGCATCACTACCGGAATTGGGTTCCGTTAAACCGTATGCACCCTTCCACTCGCCCGAAGCCAGTTTGGGTATGTATTTTTCTTTTTGGGCTTCTGTACCAAAATACAGAATGGGCAGGGTTCCGATACCTGTATGTGCGGCAACTGCCACGGAAAAGGAATAACCCCCACCCAGGCCTTCATTCACCAGGGTTGACGTGATAAAATCCTTTCCCAAACCACCATACTGTTCTGGCATGGAAGTAGACAAAAGCCCCTGTTCACCCGCCTTTTGTAAAAGGGAAGGCATCAGACCCGGTTCCAGTTTATCAATCCGCTCGATGATGGGCAGAATTTCCGCCTCGAGAAATTGCATACACATATCCATCACCATGGTCTGCTCTTCGTTAAAATCTTCGGGGATGAATGTGTCTTGAGGATTGCTTTCTTTGATCAGCCATTCTCCGCCCTTCAGGGCATTGGCTTGTTGTGTAGCTTCCATGACGGTATATTTTTTATGGTGTAAATGAAAAGTTGATATGTATTCGCTTTCTTAGGTCTTAGTTCCTTCAACAGATCGGGTCTTTCTTACCCTTTCTTTCTTCAACTGGTTCCTTTCTCAGGTCAGGTTATCATATACCCGCTGAAAAACCTGCTTAACCACTTCGATGTCTTCCTTGTTCACCCCGATCAATGCCTCATTCATCGTTTGATTGGCCAGATCGATGGTTTGTGATTGCAGGGCTTGTGCCGCATCGGTCAAACAAACCAGATTGATCCTTCTGTCTGATTTGGAAGGGATCCTGCGCACCAGCTTCTGTTTTTCCAGGTTATCGATCAAACGGGTGATACTGGGTTTATCCCGGAAAGTACGGTTACACAGTTCCTGCTGGCTCAAACAATCTTCCTTCCACAAATGGTACAATACACTCCATTGCTCGATGGTGATTTCCAGTCCGGCCATCCTGAAATTCTTCTGTAATCGCCGGGCTACTGCAGTGGAAGCCATCCCGTTGATGACACTGTAAAGCTCTCCTCTTTTAAATTGGTTGTTTGGCATATAGTTAGTTATGCAACTAATTTCAAAATAAGTTCGTTTCTTTGACATCACCAAGAATAAATCCTTAAATTTTCCTCCGTGCCGGCAGAATCACACCATATCCGCTTTCGAAACTCCCGGATCCATTACCTGCGCATGGGTAAGGGACCCGAATGGTTGTTTTGTTTTCACGGCTATGGTGAAAATGCCGGTTCTTTCGGGTTGCTGGAAAATGCCCTGGGGAGCCGCTATACCCTGGTGGCATTGGATTTCCCCTTTCATGGAAAAACGGACTGGCAGGAAGGGCTGATTTTTGAACCAGCTGATTTGATGGCAATCATTCAACTGATCATGCAGGAAAAAAAGCCGTTTTGCCTGATGGGCTACAGCATGGGTGGCAGGGTTGCGTTGGATCTACTGGACAGGATGCCTGATCAGGTAACCAAACTCTTACTGGTTGCACCCGATGGGTTACACAATAAACCCTGGCAAATGCTTGCCACCCGAACCCGGCTGGGAAACCGCCTATTCAGTTACCTGATGCAACATCCCAAATGGACCCATTGGTATATGCAGTGGATGGAAAGACTGGGGTTATACAACAAGGAGCTGTTAAGATTTGTCCATTATTACCTTGATGACCGGGAGGAAAGAATCACTTTGTATCAGCGATGGACCACCATGCGCAGGTTCCGGCCGGATCAAAAGCGATTGAAAAAATCCATCCGTGAAAAAAACATAAAGATCCATTGCATTTTCGGCAAATACGACCGGGTTATCCTGACAAAACATGGAAGGAAATTCAGCCGCAACAGCGAATCCCAGATCAGTATCACAGAAATCGAAGCCGGTCACCAGCTTTTAAAGGAAAAATACATTCCGCAGATCATCCCCCTGTTGATTGAATAATATTGGCTTTCTTTGTTTGCATGTTGGCAGTTGTTCTAATCATCGCGGCGATATTGGGGTTATTGTATGCAATACTGATCCTGTTGTACCGGTATTGGCTCCTGCGTTTACCCGTTTTTGAGTCAGTGGAAAAAAAAGAACCCAGGAACTTTTTTTCCGTTGTCATACCTGCCCGGAATGAAGCAGCGAATATCCCCCAATGCCTGCTTTCCGTATTATCGCAGGATTATCCCGCCGCACTTTTTGAAGTGATTGTGATCAATGATCATTCAACCGATGAGACCGAAGCATGCATCAGGAAATTACAGGACCGTTTTGCCAATCTCCGTTTGCTCAATCTGTCTGAACGCATTCCAGACCGGCAGCTCAATGCCTATAAGAAAAAAGCGATTGAGCTGGCCATCGCCGAAAGCAACGGAAACTGGATCGTTACAACAGATGCGGATTGCATGGTACAACCCGGCTGGCTCAAATTATATGATGCCTATATCCAGGAAAAGGATCCCGTTTTTGTTGCTGCCCCGGTTATGTTTACTTCTCCGGGAGGTTTTCTTGCGAATTTTCAATTGCTGGATTTCATGAGTCTGCAGGCCATCACGGCGGCATCGGTTTCAGCAGGTTTTCATACCATGTGCAATGGTGCCAACCTGGCTTACCGGAAAAATGTCTTTTATGAAGTGGGGCAATTCAGGGGGATCGATCAATTGGCCAGTGGGGATGATATGCTCCTGATGCACAAGATAAAACTGAAATTCCCGGATCAACTGGGTTATCTCTATCACCCCAAAGCTATTGTGACCACGGCACCCATGCCCGACTGGAAAAGCTTTTTGAATCAGCGGATCCGATGGGCCAGTAAAGCTTCCTCCTACCAGGACCGGTCCATCTTCTGGACACTGGCACTGGTATATGCTTTCAACGCCGTTCTGTGCTTACTGCTTTGCATGAGTCTTTTTATACCCATGAGTATCCTGTATTGGTTGCTGCTGGTCACAGCAAAAACCCTGATAGAATTGAGTTTGCTGGCCCTGGCAGCCCGGTTTTACGGAGTAACTGCTGTATTGGCCTGGTTCCCGGTCATGCAACCCTTTCACCAACTCTATACGGTTATGGCAGGTTGGCTGGGTAAATTCGGGAGCTATGAATGGAAAGGCAGGACTGTTAAATAGCAGACTGATTATTCACCGTTTCGGCATCCGGCCACCATGCATATACAATGAGGGGAATCAGTGCCAGCAGAAACAATAAAAACAGTACGGTTTTACGCATGGTTTACCAGTTTTATGATAGACTCGTTTTTTCAGAAAACGTTTATCGATGATTACTCATTTTCGGTCAACTATCAAATCCTTTCGGTGAAGCCTTTATTGCTTAATTTTCCCTTGTGAAACAAAAACAACAAGACGGGTCCTCTTTTTTCAGAAGACTGTTCAAAAACAAAGGCGCTACTCTGGGATTGATACTGATTTCAATCGCATTGCTGCTTGCCCTTTTCTGTTATTTTCTGGCGCCTGATTCAACCCCTTATGCCAACCGGATGATACCCGAAATCGGAAGCCGCAAACCGGGAACCACTATTCAATTATTGCGTGTCAAAAGAGACCGGACCGTACCCGAAGAAAATTGGTTTAGCCATTTACTGAATGGAAAGGAAGACCGCTACCAGTATCTGCCCGTTACCCTTTATTCGCTGACTGCCGATAGCATTGTATTTGAGAAATACATTGATGAAGGGATCAGTGAAAGAAAGTCTTTGCCCTTATCGGTAGTGGGCAGTCCGCCGGTGATTTCCCAAACCTATTATTTGGGCACCGATAAGTTTGGCCGTGACATGCTCAGTCGTTTGCTGATTGGGGTAAGGGTGAGTCTGAGTGTGGGATTGATCGC
>JAGWTX010000001.1 GCA_028875955.1 Bacteroidota bacterium
TTTTGTTATCAGACATGTGAATATTTTTAAAACGTTTTCAAAAATCCCGGAAGGGTTTGGTTGGATGCATAAAAAGTTAAATCAGGCAGCCGATTTTGTAAGACCCTTCTTTTCTGCATGTGCCAATGCCGCATCTCTCACCCATTTTCCTTCTTCCCACGCTTTTTTACGTGTATCCAGCCGTTCTTTATTGCAGGGTCCGTTTCCTTTCACCACTTCCCAGAATTCATCCCAGTTGATGGCTCCAAAATCATAGTGTCCCCTGGTTTCATTCCATACAAGATCCTTGTCGGGGATCGTGAATCCCAGAATTTTGATCTGCTCAGCACAGACATCTATAAATTTTTGTCTCAGTTCATCGTTGGTAAATCTTTTGATCTTCCATTTCATACTGAGCTGGGAATTGGGACTTTCATCATCTTTTGGTCCAAACATCATAACGCTTGGCCACCACCAGCGGTTTATCGCATCCTGTGCCATCCGACGTTGGGCTTCTGTTCCTTTACTCAGGGTTAACAGAATTTCGAAACCCTGTCGCTGGTGAAAACTTTCTTCCTTGCAAACCCTTACCATCGCCCTTGCATAAGGACCGAAACTGGAACGGCAAAGCGGAACCTGGTTCATAATGGCGGCGCCATCCACCAACCAGCCAATGGCTCCGATATCGGCCCAGCTCAGCGTAGGGTAATTAAAAATAGATGAATATTTAGCCTTACCGCTGTGTAACTGGTCATACATTTCATCGCGACTGATCCCCAGGGTTTCGGCTGCAGAATAAAGATAGAGGCCATGACCGGCTTCATCCTGCACTTTGGCAATCAGGATCGCTTTCCGGCGCAGATTCGGGGCACGGGTGATCCAGTTGCCTTCCGGCAACATACCCACGATTTCACTGTGTGCATGCTGACTGATCTGACGGATCAGGGTCTGCCTGTATTTCTCCGGCATCCAGTCCTTCGGCTCGATCCGGATCTCCTTGTCGATCTTATCCTGAAAGATCTCTTCCAGATTCATTTCCATAGAAGCTAATTTGACATCAAAAATAAGGAAAGAAAATCAATGCTAACGAATGTTAGCATGTGAAAAGTCTAAAAATTGCATGTACGTTAGTCTGTTTAACACTTCCCTTGCAAACCAATGTTAGCGGTCAACGATTGATATGTCTGTTTTAAAAAGGGATATCTATCCCCAACTTTACAGAATGCGTATATTTCCAATATGAAAAAATGGATAATAGCTGTCAACAGCCTTTTTATACTGGGGATGTTAAATGCCCAGACACAGGAACCGGCTTTCCGGAAAGACATAGATGCCTTTAAAAAAGCCGACAGCCGGCAAATGCCTGCTGCGAATAGCATTCTTTTCGTGGGAAGTTCATCTTTTACCAAATGGACGGATGTACAGGACTATTTTCCCGGTTATCCCATATTAAACCGGGGTTTTGGTGGTTCTACGCTGGCGGATGTGATCCGATATGCGGATGAAATAATCATTCCTTATCATCCAAAGCAGATCATCATTTATTGTGGAGAAAATGATATCGCTGCCTCAGATACCATCACTCCGCAAATCGTGTCAAACCGTTTTCAGCAATTGTTTTCCATCATCCGGAAAAAATTGGGAAAAGTGCCTGTAGGCTTTATTTCCATCAAACCAAGTCCGAGCCGCTGGAAACTGGAAGCAAGATTTGTGGAAGCCAACCGGCTGATAAAAGCATTTCTGGACAAGCAGAAGAATGCCGTTTTCATCGATGTGCATACGGCTATGCTGAATGCAGACGGTTCTGTAAAGACAACTATTTTCATTGCCGATAACCTGCACATGAATGCAAAGGGATATCATATCTGGCAGCCGATCATAGCAAACTACCTAAATCGCTGATTGGTTTGATTGTATGAGTAGCTATGATTTTTTGCGGGTGTAAGCAGGTATTTTACACACGTATTTGTCGCATAGTCTTTTTCTGTAAGGATTTCTTTTTTATTTATGGTTGTGTGATAAATGACAACTATAAATATTCGGAGTTAACTGGCAGGATTATTGGGTGTGCTATGATCGTTCATAGTAAACTAAAGAACGGTTTGCCTGAGAGATATTATCATCGGGCGATGGAAATTGAATGTAAGGAACAAGGATTTTGCACCAGAAGTGAAGTTGAAATCCCTATTTTTTATAAAGGAATTCATATTGGCAAACGTTTTTGCGATATGATAATTGACAATAAAGTTATACTGGAATTTAAAGCAACTTCTTTTCTGGAACCCATACACTTAGCACAGGCCCTGAATTATCTGGAGCTAACCAAATACGAAATAGGCTTATTAATAAATTTCGGTAATAAAAGTCTGGAATTCCGACGCCTGATCAATCAACTAAATCATCACAACTAGTCAGACAATCAAACAATCACAATAAATCATTCAATTAAATCAACACAACTAGTCATACAATCAAACAATCACAGTAAATCATTCAATTAAATCATCACAGCTAGTCAAACAATCACAGTAAATCATTCAATCAAGTAATCACCGCAATTAAGAAAATCAAAAAAAATCAGCGATAATCAAAGTCCACCACCACTTTTTCTGTTCTTGGATGCGATTGACAGGTGAGTATATATCCCTGTTCTATTTCTTCCGGCTCTAAGCCATAATTGACATCCATGTCTACCTCGCCTTCAATCAGTTTGGCACGACAGGTGCAGCATACCCCGCCTTTACAGGCATAGGGCAGGTCGGCTCCATTTTGCAGGGCGGCATCCAGGATGGAAGATCCCTCAAATCCAAGATCAAAATCAAAACTTACCGCATCCAGTTTGAGGGTGATCTTACTTTTGAATCCTTTTTTTTCTGCTGCCAGGGTTTTATCAGTATGCGTTTGTTTTTTCCCGGGAGTGGTAAACAATTCAAAATGGATTTTTTTTGCATCCACTCCGGATCTCAGTAATTCGTCTTTTACCGAAAAGATCATTTCTTCCGGTCCGCAAAGAAAAAAGGCATCTGTTGCAGGCAGGTCAATGGTTCTGGAAGCGAGCGTTTTACATTTTTCTGCATCAATCCTGCCGAAATGGATACTGGCATCTGTTTTTTCGCGGGATAGTATATAGATGACCCGGAAACGATCCATGTACTGGTTCTTCAAGGCTTCCAAAGCTTCTTTGAAAATAATCGAATGGCGGTTTCTGTTTCCATACACCAATGTGAAACTGCTTTTCGATTCCGTGAGCAGGGTGGTTTTTAGGATGGATAGGAGGGGTGTGATGCCGCTTCCGGATGCAAAACCAACATACGACCTGCTTTGCATCGGGTCCAGTTCTGTAAAAAACTTACCCATGGGCGGCATGACATCCAGGATATCCCCTTTTTTCAGTTGTTCATTGGCATAGGTTGAAAAAATACCCTGGCTCACTTTTTTGACAGCGATTCTTAATTCATTGTCCAAAGGGCTGCTGCAAATGGAATAGGAGCGACGGATCTGCTCACCTTTGATCATCGTCCGTAAGGTTAGATATTGTCCCTGTTTGTATTGAAACTGATCCCGCAGCTGTTCCGGTATGTCAAAGGATAGCGAAACACAATCTGCGGTTTCCTTTCTGATCTCAGCAACTTTTAGCGGATGAAAATGTATCGACATGGTGCAATTCGGATAGATAGAAAACAAAAAGATCAATAAAGAGTTTCTTATTGATCCTGTAACAGTTAAGAAAAATTATTTATTGATCAGTCCGCCAACCAGGATCGTGATCATATTGGCTTCCAGTTCTTCGGCGCTGATCTTCTGGGTTGACCGGTGCCAGCTTTCAATGCCACTGATGGCATGCAGCATGATCAGCACAGCAGTGGGTGCATCTATCTTTTTGATTTCATGGTTACTGATCCCCTTTTCGATAATGGCGGCAAAACGTTTACGGTAGATGCGTCGCTGGTTTTGAAAATTGGAGAGGTAGGGATCAGCCAGGTGTTTCCATTCCCGGTCGCTTACATACACTTCCTCATAATGATTGATCATTTCATTGATGTGGAAACGCAACAGCTTTTCTACTTTTTCAATGGCAGAAATGGGTTCTGCTTCAATTTCATCAATCTTATGCAGGAAACGGTTGGCTACACTGAAACAGAGTTCGTGTAACAGTTCCGTTTTGGACTTTATGTGATTGTATAAACTGGCAGCTTCCACACCCACGGCTTCAGCCAGGTCACGCATACTGGCAGCCTTAAAACCTTTTTCCCGAAAAAGTATTGCAGCTTTGGTTACAATCACATCCTTGCGTGAGATGTTTTTGTCTGTTTTGATTCTTGCCATAAAACGAAGATAAAGCAACTAACACGTGTTAGCAAGTAGTTACACTGAAATTTTTTAAATCGTTAGTTTTCGTCCCTTTTTTATAAAATCAATCAAATATTACCATAGGAAATAATGGCCGGGTCTGTCTGGGAAAACTGGCAGGTCAGAAATGGGGTTTAAACAGGCATAATCCCTGAGGATAACCCTTCCTGATTCGATTCCTTGGTTTCAGGGCCCTTCCGGGCGAAAATAAAACCGAACCCCAAGGGCTTTTCCCCTTCAATGCCCTAATTTCGCCCACCGATAACAAAACCTAACTTATGTCATTAGTAGTAGTTGGATCCATGGCTTTTGATGCCATTGAAACCCCATTTGGGAAAAGCGATAAAATTGTGGGCGGGGCAGGTACCTATATTGCCTGGTGTGCCAGCAATTTTACACCCGTAAAACAGATTTCGGTGGTAGGCGGCGACTTCCCGCAGGATGAACTGGATGCACTTACCGAAAGAAATGTGAACCTGGAAGGTGTTCAGATCAAAAAAGATGAAAAAACATTTTTCTGGAGCGGTCGCTATCACATGGATATGAATACCCGTGACACCCTGGATACCCAGTTGAATGTGCTGGCAAACTTCCAGCCCGAAGTTCCCGATTCTTACCAGGATTGTGAGTTTCTGATGTTAGGTAACCTGGTGCCTGCCGTTCAGGCGAGCGTGATCAATCAATTGAAAAAGCGCCCCAAACTGATCGTAATGGACACCATGAATTTCTGGATGGAAATCGCCATGGACGACCTGAAAAAGACCATTTCCATGGTGGATGTTTTGATGGTGAACGATAGTGAAGCACGCCAGCTGAGTGGCGATTATTCATTGGTTAAGGCGGCAGCCACCATTATGAAAATGGGCCCCAAATACCTGATCATTAAAAAAGGGGAACACGGTGCGCTCCTGTTTCATGGCAGCCAGGTATTTTTTGCACCGGCACTGCCGTTGGAAGATGTATTTGATCCCACCGGAGCAGGTGACACTTTTGCGGGAGGCTTTATGGGCCATCTGGCCAAAACCAGGGATATCTCATTCGAGAATATGAAAACGGCCATTATCGTAGGTAGTGCGATGGCCTCCTTTTGCGTTGAAAAATTTGGTACCCAACGGCTGCGTGAAATCGGCAAACCGGATATCGAAGCCCGTCTGGAAGAATTTGTTCAACTGGTGAACTTTGATATCACACTGGCATGAGGCTCGATCAATATTGATCTGATGGCTGAAGTTTTGCATAAACACTAACTATTGTTAGTGATGATTTGAAAAATAGTTTTGGTAAAACTAAAACCGCACAATAATTTCGTTGCACAATGATGAACAATAAACATACAAAACGTATTAAGAAACCTCTCTGACGGGAAGTGCTTAACATGTATGTATGAACCAATATACTAAGAAGCCTTCCCAAACCGGGAAGGTTTTTTTTTGATCCGGTTCTTGCCATGCCGGATGAGATAAAAGAAGGCAAATTATTTTTAAACCATAAAAAAACTCCCTAGGGAGAAGGAGGGTAAAATGAAAGTAGCCGTTGTAGGTGCCACCGGATTGGTAGGCACTAAAATGTTGCAGGTATTGGCCGAAAGAAATTTCCCGGTAACCGAGCTGGTTCCGGTAGCATCTGAAAGATCAGTTGGTAAAGAAGTGGAATTCAAGGGTAAAAAATACAAAGTGGTGAGCATGAGCGATGGGATTGCAGCCAAACCTGCCGTGGCTATTTTTTCTGCGGGCGGAAGCACGTCCCTCGAATGGGCGCCAAAGTTTGCAGAAGCGGGTATCCGTGTCATTGACAACTCTTCCGCCTGGCGCATGGACCCCACCAAGAAACTGGTGGTTCCTGAAGTCAATGCATCCGTACTTACCAACGAAGACATGATCATTGCCAACCCCAATTGCTCCACCATACAAATGGTGGTGGCATTACAGCCCCTCCATAGTAAATACCGCATTAAGCGGGTGGTGGTGAGTACCTACCAGAGTGTAACCGGAACTGGGAAAAAAGCCGTTGACCAGCTTTTCAATGAAAGAAAAGGAACCGAAGGAGAGATGGCATACAAATATCCCATCGACCTGAATGTGATTCCGCAGATCGATGTGTTTCTGGATAACGGGTATACCAAGGAAGAGATGAAAATGGTTAAGGAAACCAATAAAATCATGCAGGACGATTCCATCCGTGTTACCGCAACCACGGTACGGATCCCCGTTGTGGGTGGCCATAGCGAAAGCGTAAATGTGGAATTTGCCCATGATTTTGACCTGGCGGAAGTAAAAGAAATTCTTGGCAAAGCGCCGGGTGTGATCGTGCAGGACGACCCTGCCCAGGCATTGTACCCGATGCCTTTATGGGCCCATGAAAAAGATGAGGTTTTCGTAGGAAGGCTTCGCAGGGACGAAACCCAGCCCAACACGCTCAATATGTGGATTGTCAGTGATAACCTGCGCAAAGGTGCTGCCACCAACGCCATTCAGATTGCAGAATACCTGATGGGCAAAGGGATGTTATAGGGTTTGCAATTGCAGGAAGTCTTAGGCTTCCAGTGCCTCGTTTAAAAAATAAATTAACGGCTGTAGTGTTTCAAATGCAGCCGTTATTTTTTTGACCAGATCCTTGCTCGTCAGGTCTGCATCGGTCAAGGGTGATGTGGCGATCCAGCTTTTTAGTTTTATATAATCAATCGCAGGGTTGTCTTTTTCATAACCCCTGGGTTCACGGCTAAGCGAAATGCCCTCCCCTTTTTCCAGCTCACCATAACAATCCTTGAATTTTTTGTTACTGATGATTTTTTTAAAGGCATCCCAGTTATAATCGATTTCCTGCCGGATCTTTTTTATTTCATCCGCTTCAGCCATATACCTTCCACCGCCCATGAAACTTTTACCGGGTTCAATATGTATATAATAACCAGCCATGGGTGATTTTTTCCCGCCACTGACAATACTGGCACCCATATTGGTTTTATAGGGATCCTTGTTTTTACTGAACCTCACATCCCGGTTGATTCTGAACAGGCAATCTTTTGCAGTCAGCATAGCGATTCCCGGATCCTTTTTACCAAAGTTGGCTATCACTTCCTCCACAAGGTTCGACATGTCTTCCTTTGCAGCCTGATAGGAAGCCCTGTTTTTTTCAAACCATTCACGATGATTGTTTTTCTTCAGATTTTTCAGGAAACTGAGACTGGCTTTTTGTAACATGGTTTTGTTGCATTTTCAGTGATAAACAATTGGTATGGGTGGATGGGTTTCAACTGCCTGCACCAACCAATTGCAGGAATTCTTCTTCTGTAATAATCTTTACCGTATTGATTTTTTTGGCTTTTTCCAGTTTGCTTCCCGCATCTTCCCCCACAACCAGGTAATTCAGCTTACTGCTTACCCCGCTTACGATCTGTCCCCCGTTTTTTTCTGCCAATGCTTCCGCTTCACTGCGTTTCAGTTTGTTTAGTGTTCCCGTAAACAGAAATGTCTGTCCTTCCAGCGCAGTGCCGGAAACCTTATCCCTTTTTTCATTCCTTAATTGCAGACCCAATGTTTCCAGTTTCCGGAGCATTGCCAAATTCTGTTCATTCATAAAAAATTCATGAATGCTATGGGCAACTTTTACACCTACATCTTCCAGTTGAAGCAAGTCTTCTTCTGATTTTTTTGCAAAATCCAGGAGATGTTCAACAGAATTGGCCAGCGTCTTGGCAGTGGTTTCACCCACAAACCGGATACCCAGGGCAAAGATCAAACGGTTCAGGGGCTGATGCCGGGATGCCTCGATCGCTTCCTGCAGGTTTTGTAAACTCTTTTTCCCAAATCCTTCCAATTGACCAATCCGGTGATAGTCCAGCTCATAGATGCCCGGAATGTCTTTCAATAAACCCATTTCGTAGAATTTCCGCACATTGGCTTCTCCGAAACTTTTGATATCCATGGCATCCTTGCTTACAAAATGTACCATTTTTTCTACCACCTGGGCTTCACATTCCATGTTGATACAACGCCATACGGCTTCGGTTTCTTCCTTGAATAAAGGACTTTTGCATACCGGACAAAATTTCGGAAATGCAATCGGTTTTTCCGTTCCATTTCTGAGTTCAGGCAGGGATTTTACAATTTGGGGTATCACGTCTCCTGCCCTTTCAATTAAAACGCTGTCTCCTATCTTCAGGTCTTTTTCACGGATATATTCTTCATTGTGTACGGAAATGCTGGATACGGTTACCCCTCCCAGAAATACGGGATCCAGTTTAGCCACAGGTGTAATCGCACCTGTGCGGCCTACCTGGAATTCAACCGACCTGAGATGGGTCGTTGCCTGTCTGGCCTTGAACTTAAAGGCAATTGCCCAGCGCGGATGGTGTGATGTCATGCCCAATTGATCCTGTAAGGCAATATCATTTACTTTCACCACCATGCCATCTATTTCATAAGGAAGGTCATCCCTTTTGGATTCAAATTCCAGGCAATAATCGATCACGGGTTGTATACCGGTGACCACTTTTTTTTCTTTTTGCGGGGAACGGAAACCCAGTTCCCATAGAAGGGAAAGACTACCGCTATGTGACTGCAGGTATTTGCCGGCAGGTTTGTCTGTCAGAGAACCATCCCCATCCAGCTGGTAATAACTGATATGGTATAAAAAGGCATCCAGGTTTCTTTCAGCAACTTCTTTCGGGTCTTTCATCCGCAAACTTCCCGATGCAGCGTTCCTTGGATTCGCCAGTGGTGGAAGATTGCGGGTTGCCAGCAGCGAATTGTAGCGGGCAAAAGCGGCTTTGCTCATGATGATTTCTCCCCTGATCTCAATCTGCCGGATACCCAACCTGGAAAATGCGGCTTTTAACGGGATAGACCTGATCTGCCTGATATTATTGGTGATGTCTTCACCTTCCACACCATCTCCCCGGGTAGTTGCCCTTACCAGCAGGTCGTTCTCATAGATCAGTGAAATGCTGGCGCCATCAAATTTTGGTTCAATACAATATTCCAGGCTGGTCAAACCGCTCAATTCCCTGACCTTCCTGTCAAAGTCGATCAGGTCTGCCGCTTCATAACTATTATCCAGACTCAGCATCGGGACCAGGTGCTGCAATGTGGCAAACTGCTGATTCAGGCTGCTTCCTACACGCATGCTGGGTGAATCGGGCGTTATCAAATCCGGATATTGCTTTTCAGTTCTCAGTAGGGTTTGAAATAAAAGATCATATTCGTAATCAGAAATCAACGGGTCATTGGATACATAATACCGGTACTCATGAAAACGCAGCAGTTCCCTCAATAGGCTGATCGAATCCGGTAAAACCAGTGCCGCATCTTCATTTGCCATTGACAAAAGCGACAGGGTCTGGTTTTGTAGCTGCTTTATCTGATCGTTGCTATACATATTACTCAATTGGCGGCTAAAGTTAAGTCCTTGACACCTGATTCAAAAACCGCCTTTAAAAAATACACAGTCAATTCTTAAACTTTGTATCTTGTTGCCCCTGAAATTAGTTCCGGCAGGGCTTGTCATTAGAATATTCTGTTACATGAAGAAAAAGATCACGGTTCCTGTTCCACCCGATAAGGGCATCATCAAAGACGCAGTCTCTCTGGTTACCTCCTATCCAAAAGTCCCTCTGACAGTTGACTGTGTCATTTTCGGTTTCAAGGAAAACAAATTGAAGGTATTACTGATCAAAAGCGACCTGGATATGTTCAATGGTAAGCTCTCCTTGCTGGGTGACATTGTTCAGGATAATGAGGAACTGGATGCAGCCGCTTACCGGGTATTGAAACAAAGAACCGGCATGAATGATGTATTCCTGGATCAGGTGCGCGTATTCGGAAGCCCGAAACGGCATCCGGGAGGAAGGGTGATCACGATCGCTTATTGTTCTTTACTCAATATCAACCACCATGAGTTAAAGATCCATGACAATGACCTGCATTGGCATACGGTATCAACCCTCAAAGACATGGCATTCGATCATAAACAGATCGTTGATGCCTGTTATACCTGGCTGCAAAAGCGGATCCAGGAACATCCCCTGGGTTTTAACCTGTTGCCGGATAAATTTTCACTCAGGGAACTGCAGAATTTATATGAGGCCATATTGGGCGTAACCCTGGACAGAAGGAATTTCCGTAAGAAATTCGCGTCCATGGACCTGCTCATAGATATTGACGAGATGGAACAGGATGTACCCCATCGGCCGGGTAAATTGTATAAGTTCAATTTTGAGAAATACGAAAAAAATAAAAGGAAATGGGTAGGCATTGATTTTTAGGATGCCCGTATCTTTTTAGCTTTTCTCCCCCGCTTCAATTACTTTTACGCAATAAGGAATTCCTATGTTACATTCAATGACAGGTTACGGGAGGGCGGAACAGACATTGGCGGATAAAACCTATCTGGTTGAAGTGCGATCCCTGAACGGAAAACAGTTTGACCTCAGGCTAAACATCCCTGCATTGTTAAAACCCTTTGAGTTTGAGATCAGAAACCTGCTGAATGAGGGGTTGCTCAGAGGGAGTGTGGAATGTTCGATTACCATTAAGCAAAACGGAGCCAGTAAACCCGTTTCCATCAATACGGATCTGGCCAAAGCCTATTTTGAACCGGTGGCTCAGCTGGCAGAGGAATTAAAGCTGCAGACCGGCGATATCCTGAGCACCATACTGAAGCTGCCGGATGTGATCACCCCTTCCACAGAAATGCTATCAGATGAAGAGTGGAACGGATTTGTAAAAGTTCTCAAAGAAGCCATCTTCCAGTTAAACAAACACCGGATGGATGAAGGACGATCCATTGAAACGGACCTGTTGCTTCGTATTACCAATATCGAGTCCTTCCAGCATCAGATTGCCGAGCTTGAACCAATGCGCAGAAATAAGATCAAGGAAGGTTTGGTAAAAGTGCTGGAGGAAAATGTGGGTAAGGAGAATTATGATGCCAACCGGCTGGAACAGGAGCTTATCTACTATATTGAAAAAATCGATATCAGTGAAGAACAGGTGCGGCTCAGGAATCACTGCGATTATTTCAGGTCTGTGCTGGAGGAAAAAGAACCCGGAAAAGGCAAGAAGCTCTCCTTTATCTTACAGGAATTTGGCAGGGAAATCAATACCACCGGTTCCAAAGCATACGACTCCGCCATCCAGAAATGCGTGATCCTGATGAAGGATGAACTGGAGAAAGCCAAGGAGCAGATCCTGAACGTATTATGATGGCTTTGGCAAACACAAGGCCGACGAGCGAAAACCAAATGCCTTCTCTATCTTTGCACAAATTCTACTTTGTGAAAAAATGGATTGCCTTTCTTAGTCTGGCTGTCATTGCCGGCAGCTGCAATACCCTGGATGTTTATGAGAAATCCGTCGTGTTTCCGAAACATGAATGGGCTGACAGCAATAAACCCGTTTTTACCTTTGCGATCGAGGATACAACTGCCCGTTATAATATATTCATCCTGCTCAGACACGAAGATGCCTATCACTTTAACAATATCTGGCTCAAGGTAACTACCCAGGCACCCGGTGACACTGCCCAAACGCAATTGGTTGATGTGACACTCGCCGATAATAAGAAAGGATGGCTGGGAACCGGAATGGATGATGTATTTGACCATCGGGCGAAAGTTACCCGCGAGCCTGTTAAACTGAAAAAGGGTAATTATACATTTATCCTTCAGCAGCAAATGCGGGAAGAACCGCTTCAGTTTGTGCTGAATGCCGGTATCCGTGTAGAAAAAGTAAAATCATGAGATCTGGCTTTGTAAAGTCGAAACTGTTTGTCGTATCCCTGGTGTATTGGATATTACTCACCTATATGGTGGCTGCCTTACTCTGGTGGTTCATTGCATTGGAGAATCAAAATCTGGAGATCACCCATATCCGGCTCAATGAATTAAAACACGACGACCCTGCCTATTTTTCAGATACCCAGGCAATAGAAGAAGCCAGGAAAAGAAAAACCGCCCAGTATATCGGTGAAGGATCCACCTTTCTTGCATTGATCCTGTTGGGGGCCGTTTTTGTTTACCGGGCAACCCGAAAGCAGTTACGGCTTTCTCAGCAGCAGCAGAACTTCATGATGGCCATCACCCATGAATTGAAAACACCCATTGCCATCACCCAGTTGAACCTCGAAACCCTCCAAAAAAGAAAACTGGAAGAGGAGAAACAACAGAAACTGATCACCAACACATTACAGGAAGCGAACCGGTTGAATACGCTTTGTAACAATATTCTGTTTGCTTCCCAGCTCGAAGCCGGGGCCTATCAGTCTGAAAAAGTGGAAATAAACCTGACAGATCTGATAGAAGGTTGTGTGGACGATTGTAATAACCGCTTTCCGCAGCGCGTTATCATTGAACAGATCAGGGAAGGTGTATACCTGACCGGGGAAGCGCTTTTATTACAGATGCTGGTGAATAACCTGCTGGAAAACGCGATCAAATATTCTCCCCCGGATACGCCGGTTACCATCTCACTTGCGGAAGAGAATAATAGGATACGACTGACCGTCTCGGATCAGGGATCGGGTATTTCCGATGGGGAGAAAAAGAAGATATTCGAAAAGTTTTACCGGAGCGGGAATGAGAACACCCGAAAATCAAAGGGCACAGGACTGGGGTTATATCTTTGTCAGAGAATCATGAAAAGCCATAAGGGTTCGATCATGGTTTCAGATAATATACCCAGGGGAAGCAGTTTTATTGCGTCATTTCCTAAAGAATAAAACAATTATGGCAACGATATTATTGGTAGAAGACGAAGAAAACCTGCACGAGGCATTAAAGCTCAATCTGGAAATGGAGGGTTATGAAGTCGTATCTGCATTCAATGGAACGGATGCATTAAAAAAAATAAGCAATGAGTTCTTCGACCTGATTGTGATGGATATCATGATCCCGGAAATTGACGGAATCAGTATAACTGAAACGGTCAGGGTGAATAATAACGATGTGCCCATCCTGATCCTTAGTGCCAAAAACAGCGGCTCTGACAGGGTATTGGGTTTAAAAAAAGGGGCGGATGACTATCTCACCAAACCGTTTAATCTGGAAGAGCTTCTCATCAGGGTGGATAAGCTGATCGACAAGAGTAAGAAGATGCAAATCAGGGAAAACCTCGGAAGCAGTTATCATTTCGGTCATAACCAGATAGATTTTAAAGCACAGGATGCGATCACCTGGAATGGACAGCATATCGAACTCAGCAAGAAAGAAGCCATGCTCTTGAAATTGCTGATCGAGAACAAAGGGGAAGTGGTGACCCGCGAAAAAATTTTGCAGGTGGTTTGGGGCTATAACGTGTATCCCACAACCCGGACCATTGATAATTTCATTCTCAATTTCCGGAAATATTTTGAGGAGGATTCCAGGAATCCGCAATATTTCCAATCGGTAAGGGGTGTGGGATACAAGTTTTCTGATAGCGCGTCTTAGATTAAGAAATCCTTTCCAGATCATCGATCTGTACCCTTTGATAAATCAGCGGGATATGCTCCTTTAAAACATCACATTTATCCAACCCGAATGCCTTTTCCACGCTCAACCCCATTCTTCGCAGGATAAAATAACCCCTCAATAAAAGGCTGTTAAAAATATTATTCTCATTTTCAACTGAAAGGAATTTTTCTATCACAACAAAAGTGAAGTCGGGTTCGGCGTGATAGCGTGAAATATTGTCTTCTGGGCCAGGAGGCTGTATTTCATGCTGACTGATAAGGTCCTGTATGATTTTTTTGCAATACAATTCAGTTTTTGGCTGTATTCGGAAACCGATATGTAAAGTGATTTTAAATACCTTATTCTCTGATAGTTCTGATACATCATAGCGCAAGGTATAGGGTTCTTCGGTTCTGTTGATATGTACAAACCAATAGACATCTGCCCGTTTGGGCTTTCTTGCGAAAATGGATTTGATGATCTTTTCTTCAATCTGGGACCGCCCCTCGGCCTTGGAAAGGTAAATCAAATGATTGGCAAACCTGGGTATGAAGCGATCATTGCTCAAATCGACAAGGGTAGGGATGTATTTGCCGATATCTGTAAAGGATACCAGTCGGTTATTGATTCTTCTGGCATAATACCAGATATACATCGTGGTAAAAATAAAAAGTTCGAAAAAAAGAAACATCCATCTTTCCTTGATCTTGGCCACATTGGCTATGAAAAAGGAAATTTCAATGACGGCAAACAAACCGATGATACCTGCCACCAGCCACCGGTTCCATTTGAGCCGGAATAATAAATAATAGTTCAACAGATAGGTTGTCATCATCATGGCAATCGTGATAGAAAATCCATAGGCGGCTTCCATGGCTGAAGAGCTTTTAAAATAGAGTACCATCAAAATACAGCCAAACCAGAGGATATTGTTCACACTGGGAATATATATCTGCCCTTTTAATTCACTGGGTTGTCTGACAGTTACCCTTGGCCAAAAATTCAGGTTCATGGCTTCACATATCAAAGTAAAGGAACCACTGATGAGTGCTTGCGATGCAATGATGGTGGCCAGGGTGGCAATCAGGACACTCGGAATCAGAAACCAGCCAGGCAGCATTTGGAAAAAGGGGTTGACCCCGTTTAATTCCCTAAGCTGGCTATGCATAATCCAGGCTGCCTGACCAAAATAATTTGTCAGCAAACTGATTTTTACAAAAAACCAGGTTATGCGGATATTTTTTATGCCGCAATGTCCCAGATCACTATACAGGGCTTCTGCCCCCGTTGTGCATAAGAATACAGCGCCCAGCAGCCAGAAACCTTTTCGATAATGTACCAGAAGGTCATATCCATATTTGGGATTGATGGCTTTTAATACGTCCGGATGTTGACCAATCTGGAATCCGCCCGAAATAAGTAACATCAAAAACCAGACAGTCATTATCGGTCCGAATGCTTTTCCAATTGATTGCGTTCCAAATCGCTGAAAGAAAAACAACAGGGAAATAATGCCAATGATGATGCTGATCGTGAGATTGTTGCCGGGTACAATTGTGTTTGACAAACTGCTGACCGAGTTTAGCCCTTCAATGGCGGATGATACAGAGATGGGAGGGGTTATGATGCCATCTGCCAGCAAAGTGGTAGCTCCCAGAATTGTCGGGATTACCAGATAGCGGCTATATCTCCGCACCAGCGCAAACAAAGAAAAAACGCCCCCCTCTCCCTGATTGTCCGCCTGTAATGTCAGCAGGATATACTTAATGGAGGTTTGAAAGAACAGTGTCCAGAATACCAGGGAAACCCCTCCATACACCAGAACCGGATCGATGGGTTTTTCACCTACGATGGCTTTCAGTACATATAAAGGACTTGTGCCGATATCCCCGTAAATGATACCCAATGCTACCAGCAATGAGGCAATAGTTACCCTGTTCAAATGGAAGTCATTTGATTTCATGTTGTGTTATTAAAATGTGATGGTTTAATTATTCATTTCCAACAAAACGATAACCGACACCTGATTCTGTCAGGATATAGGCCGGATGATTGGGGTCATCTTCGATTTTTTTTCTGAGTTGAGCGATAAAAACACGTAAATACTGGGACTGATTAATATACCCGGGGCCCCAGACTTCTTTTAATAAATGATGATGTGTTAAAACCTTTCCTTCGTTTTTTATCAATAGGGAAAACAGCGTGTATTCCGTTGAAGTTAGTTTTAAGACGAGGTTATTCTTTTTTACAGTCCTAGCTGAAAAGTCAATGGAAATTTCTCCTGCAGTCAGGGTCGAGGTAAGCTGTTCGTTTAATTTGCCCCGTAAGGCAGACCGGATTCTGGCCAGAAGCTCGCCGGTACGGAATGGCTTAACCAGATAGTCATTTGCCCCGTTATCCAATGCTTTGATGATATCCTCTTCACTTTGTATCACCGATAGAATGATGACAGGTCCGGTATACCATTCTCTAAGCTTTTGCAATACCTCATGTCCGCTTTCATCCGGCAAACCCAGATCCAGCAGGATCAGATCGGGCGGATGGTTTGCAGACAGGATAAGCCCCTCCCTGGCAGTCATCGCCTGGATTACTTCATAATCATTACTCTCCAGCGTAATTGCCAGAAGTTTTCTGATCTGTATCTCATCATCTATCACAAGTATGGATGTCCGGTTACTCATTTTTCAGATTTTTCAGATAGGAAGATTCTCCGGGAATTTGAATGGTAAACCTGGCTCCGCCGGTAGATCTGTTTTCAAGCATGACTTTACCAGACAGTGCTTCCGCAAACCCCTTTACGATGGATAAGCCAAGACCTGTTCCACCTGTTTTGGATTGCTGCAACCGATAAAACTTATTAAACACCAATAAGATTTCGTCATCAGGGAATCCTTCTCCATTGTCTTCAATGGTTATTTCCAGTATGTCAGTATAACATTTTGCATAGATGTCGATCGCCGTATCGGATGCTGTATGTACAATTGCATTTTGCAGAATGTTGTACAGGATTTGTTCCAGCATTCCTTTGTCGGTTTTGAATAAGGGGAATGACTGCTCTATATTGATGGTGATTTTTTGGGTAATATCGCTTTCTTCAATCACGTCAATCATATGGTACACGATTTCATTGATATCACACCAGTCTTTTTTGGGTTGGATGATTCCGGTTTCCAACCGCGACATGCTTAATAAATTTTCTACCTGCTGATTCAGCCTGAAAGAGGCTTTGGATATTTCAGCGATCAGTTCATTTCTTTGGGAAATGCTGAGTTTTTGGTCCTGATTCTGCAAATTATCGGTAGCCCCAATGATGGTTGCTATGGGTGTGCGTAATTCATGAGAAAGGGAGTTGAATAATGTATTATAGAGTTTTACCGTATTCGCCTTCTCTTCCTTTTGCCTGGCTATTTTTTCAATCTGCCGGATCTTATAAGTCAATACGCCACTTACGATCGCTATGACAAAATAAGTTAGCAGCAGGATAGTGTCATCCGCCGTTCCTACCTGGAATGTATAAAAGGGGGGTATAAAAAAGAAATCCCAGATCAGGGCACTGATACTGGCAGCGTATAAAACAGGCAATATGTCAAAAACTGCAGCAATCAGTGAAACGTTGACCAGTAAAATAAAGCCGACAATTTTATAATCAACCGCACCTCCCAGTAATTTACAAATACCGGAGGTGAAACAAATAAGCAAAGTGCCCAAAAACAGCTGTTTCCCTTTGCTAAGCCTGTTGATGTATAAATTTATCATTGTGAAATGTACACTGCAAAATTAGACGGGTTCTTATAAGGCGGGTATAAAAATCTATCGGAATAGCATAAAGATTTTATAAAGATCCCCCCCGGTCAGCCATTTTAAACACAAAACAGCTTTTGATCCTGTCAGATACAATAATCCCTCAGGTAAAACGTTCCTATTGGCAAATAACAGCTTCATGTCTTTAGCAACGATTACAGATTTTCTCGACCCGGTTAATATCGCCTTTTTATCCAATGATGAAGGGTTTAAGGATACACAGTTAGGCAGACATATCGCCGTATATGAAGAAAGCCTGCCCGATCTTACCGATATAGACATGGTGCTCATTGGCTGTGGTGAAATGAGGGGGGCTGGTGTTCAATATACCGGCACCGGATCACCCGATGCCATCCGTACGGAGTTCTACCGGTTGTTTCACTGGCATACGGATGTGAAAGTGGCAGACTTTGGAAATATAAAAGTCGGGGCATCATTGCAGGACAGTTATGCGGCTTTGCGTACGGTTATTCAGGAACTGGTTCAACTCGGAAAAAAAGTGGTGATCATTGGCGGTTCACATGACAATACACTGGCACAATACCAGGCTTACGGATCATTAAACAAAATCATTGAAGCCGCCTGTATCGATGCAAGGATTGACCTGGATATGGATAGTGTGCTTCCGGCTGACCAGTTTCTGGTGGAAATGTTTACCGGAGTACCCAATCATTTAAAACAGTATACGCATATCGGTTTCCAAAGTTATTTTATGCACCCGCAGATGCTGGAAACCATCGATAAACTGGGATTCGATTGTTTTCGGGTTGGCAAGGTAAAAGAAGCCATTGATGAAATGGAACCTCCCATCCGCAATAGCGAAATGGTGAGTTTTGACCTGGCTGCCATTGAATATGCCCATGCGCCGGCAAACCACCTGACACCCAACGGGTTTAATGGAGAAGAAGCCTGCACACTGATGCAATATGCCGGCATGAGTAAGCTATGCAGCAGTATCGGTATCTATGGCTATATTCCCGAACAGGACCAGCATTCCCTAACCGCAAAACAAATTTCCCACATGCTCTGGTATGTCATGGATGGGATCTATAAAAGCAAACAGGAAGCCCCATTGGAAAACCGGTCTGAATTTGACGAATTTACCCTGGCATTTGCCGAAGTGGAAACGGCATTTCTGAGAAGCAAAAGAACCGGAAGATGGTGGATGCAGTTACACGATGGTAAATATGCTGCCTGCAGTTACCGGGATTACCTCATCGCCAGCAGCAATGAAATCCCTGAAAGATGGATGCGCGCCGTGGAAAGAAGCTAGCTATTTCATTAAGTTTGCAAGGAATCCAGACCAATCCGCTAAGCATTTATGAAAATCCTTTCCTGTATTGTTTGCCTGTCCACTTTCCTGGTCCTGTTTTCATCCTGCAGCCCCGGGAAAAAAATAAGCAGGGAAGCAAAGACAGCCATTTTTACCAATACGGATTTTGCACCGGCACATATCGGTATCGCTATCTATGATTCCGAAACATCCGCTTACCTGTATAATTACCAGGGCGACAAATATTTCATCCCTGCCAGCAATACCAAGCTTTTTACCTGTTATGAAGCGATGAAACACCTGGGGGATAGTCTGGTGGGACTTCGCTATGTTGATAAGGGAAACGGAACGGTAGAAGCGGAAGGAAACGGGGACCCCAGTTTTCTGTTAGCGGAATTCCCAAACCAACCGGTTCTGGAATTTTTGAAAAAACAAAAAAAGGTCCTGCTTACCGACCAGAACTGGAAAGAACGCGCATTGGGTGCCGGCTGGGCCTGGGATGATTACCAGAGCGATTATATGGCCGAACGGTCCTTTCTGCCGGTTTATGGAAACCTGGCCCGTTTTTCTGCCGCACCGGGTTTTACGGTCAGTCCGGGATATTTTCAGCCATCCTTGCTAAAGGCAATCACAGGAAAGAACCTTGCCTTCCAGATTGAGAGAGCTTATGGAAGCGATTCCTTTTTTGTAATCCCCTCTTCCCGGAAATTTACAAAAGCCACTATACCGTTTTATACAGGGAATAGCCAGGCTTTGATACAAATGCTAAAAGACACCCTGAAAACAGAGGTCTCCCTGGTTCATTTCAGGATCGACCGTCTTCCGGATGTGATCAAAATCCATACACAACCCACCGATTCATTACTCAGGATCATGATGCACAGAAGCGATAATTTCTTTGCGGAACAAACCCTTTTGATGATCAGTAATGACATGCTGGGTTATATGAACGATAGGGCGATTATCGATACACTTTTAAAAACGGATCTCAAAAACCTGCCCCAAAAACCAAAATGGGTGGATGGAAGCGGGTTAAGCCGGTACAATCTTTTTTCGCCACAGGATTTTGTATGGGTGCTGAATCAGATGAAACAATCTTTTGCCTGGAACCGGATCACCCATCTTTTGGCAACAGGCGGGAGTGGAACACTGGGCGCCAATTATCAGCAGTATGCGAACAGGATCTTTGCCAAAACGGGAACGCTCAGCAATCATGTGGCATTGAGTGGATATCTCATCACCAGAAAGGGAAGACATTTGATCTTTTCAGTGCTTGTCAATGCCCATCAGACCAGTGCAGCAAACATCAGAAAAGGGGTGGAGCAATTCCTGACTGGCATCATGGATAAGTTGTAGGTCCTTACCTGCCAAACATCCTATCCAGGTAATCTTCCTTGAATTCAAGATAAGTGGGACTTCCTGTAGGTGTCACATTCGGACTATTACTGGTAAACAATTCCTCCACCAGGTGTAGCATTTCTTTTTGGGTAAGAGCCTGACCGGCTTTGATTGCCTGCTGCCGGGCCAGGCAGCGGACCAGCTTTTCCCGTTTGCTGAATTTCACATCACTGCTAAAGTGTTTGAACTGTTCAATCAGCAATTCTATCGCATGTTTCTCATTGCCGGGAAGGATATCGGCAGGGATACCCTGGATGACAAAACTATTATTCCCGAAGGGTTCGATCTGGTATCCAATGGCCAGCAGATCCGGTATTAGGTCGTTTAGTAAAACTGCATCTGCAGGGGTGAGTTCCAGGTTTACCGGAAAAAGGCTTTGCTGGGTTGCCATATGCTGACCATGTGCTGCCATTCCATAGCGTTCATACAGAATCCTTTCGTGCGCCAATTGCTGGTGAACCAGTAAGAATCCACTGTTGGTGGATGCAATGATATAGGTGTTGTGTAATTGAAGCAAAGGCGTATCCGGCAATACACGCAAGGAATATAAAACGGGGGCTGCAGGTTGGGTGACGGGTTCTGCAGTTCCGGTGGTTTCATTCCCGGCGGGTTTAAAAAAATCTTTCCAGTGCGACAAACCGGTTTTGTCATCCTTCTCTATAAAATGCGCCTGATTTTTCTGGCTGAAGGTTTTAAACAAGGGGGATGAAGCAACGGCGTCTTTCTTGTCGGTGGTAAAAGGTTTGCTGACGGCATCCATGCCTTGTATTTCTGCATTTAAGGTAAAATCGAGCGAAGGGGCAATACTGAATTGCGCCAATGCATGTTTCACGGCAGCCTGTACAAATGCATAGATGATCTTCTCATCTTCAAATTTGATCTCCTGTTTGGTAGGGTGAACATTGATATCCACCTGTGAAGGGTCCAGATCGATATACAAAACATAACTGGGAAAACTGTCTTTGGCAATCATTCCCTCAAATGCACTGTTTACGGCATGATTCAGATAAGCGCTTTTGATAAACCGGCTGTTTACAAAAAAATACTGGTCGCCCCTGGTTTTTCTGGCCGTTTCGGGTTTTCCCACAAAACCGTAAATATTCATGTAATCGGTCTCCTCATGAACACTCACCAGTTTCGCATTATAGGAATTGCCCAATAGCTGTACGATTCGCTGTTTCAGGCTGCCTGCTTCAAGATGAAAAACCTCCTGACCATTACTGGTCATGGAAAAAAATATGCCCGGGAAAGCCATGGAAACCCTGATGAACTCTTCCACGATATGCCGCATTTCAGCCGCATTGCTTTTTAGAAAATTTCTCCTGGCCGGAACATTGAAGAACAGGTTCTTCATACTGATACTGGTTCCGGTTGCAGCGGCACAGGGTTCCTGTTTCCGTACCCGGCTATTCTCGATCTCAATATGCGTTCCCAGTTCATCCTCTTCCCGCCGGGTTCTCAATTCCACCTGGGCCACCGCAGCGATGGAAGCAAGCGCTTCACCCCGAAAACCCATGGTTTTGATCCGGAACAGGTCATCAATGTTGCGGATCTTGCTGGTGGCATGACGCTCAAATGCCATACGGGCATCCGTTTCACTCATTCCTTTCCCGTTATCGATCACCTGGATCAGCGCTTTTCCGGCATCTGTGATCAATAAGCGGATTTCAGTTGCACCCGCATCAGCGGCATTCTCGAGTAATTCTTTCACCGCACTGGCCGGTCGCTGGATCACTTCACCCGCCGCAATCTGGTTCGCTATATTGTCCGGTAATAATTGTATGATATCCGCCACGTCACATCCTTGTTTGATAAAGTTTGTAAAAATACCACTCTCCCTTAACTTTTGGAAAGTTTTAAAACTTTCCAAAAGTTAACCGCATGCGTTAAATTTGCCCTTCAAAATAAATATTTATGAAGGTAAGTGCGGATATTAAGAAACTGGAACGACATTTTGTACCCAGGGATTTTGTGGTGACCGACTGGGCCTCTCTGGAGCCCTTTTTTACCAATTTGGTTGAAAGACCATTGGAATCTCTTTCCGATCTCAAACAATGGTTACTCGATATGAGTGAAATGGAAGCGGTGGTTAGTGAAGATGCCTGCTGGCGGCAAATCAAAATGACCTGTGATACCACCGATAAATCGCTGGAAGATGCATTCACCTATTTCTGTATGGAGATACAGCCAAAGTTGCAACCCTATGGAGACCAGCTGAATAAAAAGCTGGTGAACTGCCCGTTTACCCAACAACTGGACCAGGACAGGTATTTCACTTACCTGCGATCTGTTAAAAAAAGTATCGAACTTTTCCGGGAAGCCAATATCCCCATTCAGGCTGAATTAAGTGTGATGCAGCAGCAATATGGTGCCATCGCCGGAAAGATGACGGTAGAAGTAAATGGCCAGGAATATACCTTGCAACAGGCGGCCAAATTCCTGGAAAGCCATGACAGAAATCTGCGCGAGGAAGTGTATCGTAAGATCCAGGAAAGAAGGTTACAGGACAAACAGGCAATGAATGACCTGTACACGCAGCTCATACAGAAAAGGGATCAGGTGGCAAAAAATGCAGGGTTTGACAATTACCGGGATTACAAATTTGTAGAACTGGGCAGGTTTGATTACAGCAAGGAAGATTGTTTCCAGTTTCACGAAGCGGTGAAACTCCATGTACTTCCCCTGATTGAAAAGATATACCAGAAAAAGAAACAAAAATTAGGTCTTGACACATTGCGGCCCTGGGATACAGAAGCGGAACCCGAAAACCTGCAGCCATTGAAACCCTTTACAGACGGAAACGACCTCTATGAAAAATCTGTGAAATGTTTTGAGGTTCTCAATCCCTTCTTTGCCGATTGCCTGCGCAAAATGAAGGAACTCCATCATTTTGATTTGGAAAGCAGAAAGGGCAAAGCCCCCGGCGGATATAACTGTCCCTTGTCTGAAAGTGGCGCTCCGTTTATTTTTATGAATGCTGCCGGTCAAATGAGCGATGTGACGACCATGGTACATGAAGGGGGGCATGCCGTTCATTCTTTCCTGGCACACACATTGGAGCTTAGCGCATTCAAGGAGTATCCGATGGAAATTGCCGAAGTGGCCAGCATGGCCATGGAATTATTTACCATGAATCATTGGGAAGCATTTTTTGATAACGAAGAAGACCTGAAACGTGCCAAAGAACACCAGCTTGAAAGAACCATTACCATTTTCCCCTGGATCGCGATCATTGATAAATTCCAGCATTGGGTATATGAACACCCGCAACACAGCGAAGCGGAAAGGACAGCAAAGTGGATGGAAATCCTCACGGAGTTTTCTACAAACAGTATCGATTATACCGGACTGGATGCCTATCGTGAAATCGGCTGGCAAAGACAATTGCATTTATTTGAAGTTCCTTTCTATTATATCGAATACGGCATTGCACAGTTAGGCGCCATCGGTTTATGGATGCAGTACCAGGCAAATCCACAGAAGGCCCTGGAAAATTATATGCAGGCATTAAGTCTTGGCGGAACCAAAACCCTGCCTGAATTATATGCGGCTGCCGGTTTGAAATTTGATCTTTCACCCGATCATATCAAATCCCTGATGGAGTTTACCGCTTCTGAAATGGATAAATTGAACTAAAGAGATCTTGTTGAGAATAAAAAAGCTGACCAGGTCTGGTCAGCTTTTTTTATTCTTATTTTTTTCCATCGGGTGGCGGAGTGGCCGGCCCTTGCGGAGGTCTGTTTTGAGGAGGTCTCGGACCTTGAGGTGGTCTGGGTCCCTGGGGTCTGCCCTGGCCACTGTTTTGTTGGGGTCCCCGGTTGGGTCCCTGTGGACGGTTTCCCTGTTGGCGCTGTTGTCCGCCACCTCCTTGCGGAGGTCTGGGTCCCTGTGTCCTTTCGGTACCACCGCTTTGCTGCGGTCCCCGGTTGGGTCCCTGTTGTCTGGGTCCCTGATTTCTTTGTCCGGGGTTATTCCGGTTATTGCCCCTTTCCTGATCTCTTTTGCGTCTTTCGTTTTTCTCCAGAGTTTTCAGGCTGATCTGGCCCACCAGATCAACAAAAGCGGGTTCCACTTCTTTCTGTTTACCACTCACCACTTCTACTGCCTGAAGTTCAGCTACTTTCTGTCCTTCCTTGTTCAGGCGTTTGATTTCCTTGACACGCTGAATGGTCAATGGGTAATGCTTGCTGTTATTGGGCAGGATATACCACATCAGGTTCTTGAAAATATCCTTCTTGATCAGTTGTGCCGTTCCCATGGCTGTATCCAGGGTTTCCGCATAATCCGGAAACTGCTGTAATGCATCAAGATAGGTATCGAGCTCATAATTGAGACAACATTTCAAACGGCCGCACTGGCCACTGAGTTTGGTCTGGTTGATGGAAAGATTCTGGTAACGGGCTGCGGTGGTGTTAACGCTTTTGAAATCGTTCAGCCAGGTGCTGCAGCAAAGTTCCCTGCCACAACTTCCGATGCCACCCACTTTGGCCGCTTCCTGCCGGATCCCGATCTGGCGCATTTCTACTTTTACCTTGAAATCACCTGCATATACTTTGATCAGTTCCCGAAAATCAACACGGTCATCAGCGGTATAAAAAAAAGTGCCCTTTTTCCCGTCTGCCTGGATTTCCACCTCACTCAGCTTCATTTGTACATTTAACTGGCGGGCAATGGCACGGCTTCTGGCCAGAATCTCCTTTTCCCTGCTCTTGCTGATCCGGAAGGTCTCAATATCCCTTTCCGAACTCCTGCGAAGGATTTTTTTCATATCAGGGTTAAACTCATCCACCCCTTTTTTCTTCATCTGCAAACGAACCAGTTCACCTGTCAGGCTAACTTCCCCAACATCAAATCCACTGATTCCCTCAACGGTTACATAGTCGCCCTTGTCAAAATATTGTAAAGTGGTATTGCGGTAAAATTCCTTCCGGCTACCCTGTTTAAAACTTACTTCAATCACTTTACAGGTACTTTCCGGGTCACTGTAGGGAAGATTCAACAGCCAGTCATGCACATTCAGACGATTGCAACCGCCTGTACTGCAGCCTCCGTTACTTTTACAACCGCCTGGTTTACCACCGTCTTTCGAAGTACCACAAGATCCACATCCCATATCTATACTGATAAGTTGGTTAGTTAATAAAATAAGAGGAATGATTGGACGGGCGATAGTACTGCTGGGATGCTTCCTTGTGTCACTCACTTCAGGGTCCGGTTCTTTCCCGGTCATTGCCTGATAAGCAGTGAAAAGCATCCTGCCTTCAAAATATATTGATAAGCGTATAACAGTGCAAAGTGTACCAATTGGCAGGAAACTCCGGGCAACCAGTCGGTAACACAAACCCACACAACATTTCTCTCAACCGGTCATATCTAACTATCGTTAGTTCTGCCGGCTCATCCCATCAAAATTAGGGTTTTGTTCTGAATGATATGGTAGAGTTTAATGGTCAGTGCCTGAAACAGCATTTTCGCATTAGCATTTCTTTCTATATAATATGCGGCCCTGTCCAGTTCTTCAATGATCCCCTGTTGCTGACTTACCGATGCGATTTTATTGAGCCTTTGTGCAAAATCCTTCTCATGATCCCCCAAAGGAACCAGATCTGGACCCAAAACCTTGATCCGGATACTCTGTTCCAGCAGATGCGTAAAGTATCGGAGAAACTGTTTTTGTTTTTCCCTGCCCAGTTTGCTCATTTCTTCGGTAAACTTAATTTGGGCTGCAGGCCCCCCTTTCAGGGTTGCATTCAGCCATTCCCGCAAAAGGCTCTGCCAGTCTTCTTCGGCATGCTGCAATAATTGCAGGGCTTCCCGGTAATTGCCTTCACAGATCCCGGCAACCTGTCGGGCAGTCTCCGGATTGGCATTGGCCCGCTCCATCAACGCCTTTTCCACGGTTTCCTTATCCAACATGGGGATCTTGATCAGCTGGCAACGGCTTAAAATGGTAGGCAGTATCTGCTCATCATTTTCCGCCACAAGGATGAAAAGGGTATTCGGCGGGGGCTCTTCAATCAGTTTGAGAAGCTTATTCCCTTCTTTCCCCAGGTATTCGGGCATCCATAGTAAAAGCACTTTATAGGCGCTCTCAAAACTTTTCAGACTCAGCTGCCGGTTTATTTCATTGCATTCTTCCGATGTGATATTACCCTGTTTGTTCTCAGCACCAATACTCTGCAACCAATCATAGGCATTACCGTATGGATGGCTCAGGATAAATTCCCGCCACTCTTTGCTATAATCAGCGCTTATCGGTTTATCGCCACTTTTTCTGGGAATAACCGGATAGGTAAAATGCAGATCGGGATGAATCAGTTGTTCCGCCCTTTGAAACGCCGGCTGGGAAGCGATATCATCCGGTGAAATAAACGCAGGCTCAGGTTCGAGTGCAGTCATTCCGCCAAACAGGTCTTCCACAACCGGTGCCGGAGCAGGTAAAGACACAATGTATTGCGCAAAAGCCATCGCAAGCGGCAAAGCTCCGCTACCTTCTTTTCCCAGGAAAAGCAGGGCATGACTGAGCCGGTTCTGTTCAACCATCTCAGCCAGGTGTTGTTTGGTAGCTTCCTGACCGATGACATCCTTGAAAAGCATAGGGTTCTGAATTGTTGGATCCGTTTACGGGAGATGACAAACTTTATTCGATGGCCAATCCCGTAGAGCCAAAAGTAACGGTTATCAAAAAACAAAAGGAGAGAATGTTGATAAACATTCTCTCCTCCAAATCTTGTGTAGCCTATTTCCGGAATTCCGGCAAAAGGACTATTTCAGGTATTTCAGAATCTCTTCGCTGTCAGGTGTTACTTTGCTGGGGAAATAAGCGATCATTTTGCCATTTTCATCCAATAAAAATTTATTGAAATTCCAGGTAATGGTGGCATCCAGTACCCCATTTTCAGATTTATTGGTCAGCCATTTGTAGATGGGAGCTTCGTCATCACCCTTCACACTGATCTTGCTGGCCAAAGGAAATTTCACACCAAAGCGGGCTTTACAGAACTGCTGGATCTCATCATTGGTTCCGGGTTCCTGTGAACCAAAATTATTGGCAGGAAAACCCACGATGACCAGTTTGTCTTTGTATTGTTCATATACTTTTTCCAAAGCCTCATATTGCGGGGTAAAGCCGCATTTTGATGCGGTGTTCACCACTAAAATCTTCTTGCCTTTGAATTGGGAAAAATCGATGATCTTCCCGTCAATGGATTTTACTTTGAAGCTATGGATACTGGAAGTTCCTGGTAAGGTAAAAGCCGAGAGGATGCTCAGGGCTGCAATGGTTAAAAAAGTTTTCATGGCTTTGTTTTTTATTCTTAAACGTATAAATATAAAAAAGGTTGACCATATTCCACTGTTAAACTAATATTGGGATGAACGGCAGGAACAGGCAATTCACTTATCAGAGCGTATAGGCAGCGGTCACAATACTAACCCGGGTATTGGGGAGGCTAAGTAGGCTTTTTGCACAGGCTTCCAGGCTGGCACCGGTGGTTACCACATCATCCACCAGCAATAAATGCCTGTTATTCAGCAGGTCAGGTTTGGCAACTGAAAAAACATCCTGCATATGCTGCCATCTGTCGATCCGGTTTCTCTGAGTCTGTGATTCTGTGAAACGGGTTCTGATCATGGCATCCGGGATCAGGGGTCTCCGCCATACTTCAACGATCCCTGCTGCAATCAGGTTGGCCTGATTATAACCTCTCCGGTTTTCTTTTCGGGGATGCAGGGGCAGGGGGATCAGACAATCCACTTCATCAAACCGATCGGTTTTTTGTAAGGCATACCCGATCATCCGCCCCAGAAAATATCCGGCATCTTTTTGTTCCCGGTATTTGAGTGCAAACAAAATATGCTGCAGGAGGGAGTCCTTGGTGAAGTAATAGAGTGCACCAGCCTGCTGTATCCTGCAACGGCCATAAAACAATTTTTCAACCGGGTTACCGGCATATTTCAAAAATCCGGTTACGGGTAATTTTTCCTGGCAGCGGCTGCAGAGAAACTGGTGGCTGCCCAATACATCACTGCCACAGGTTTCACAATGATGTGGCAGGAATAGGGGTAACAGGTCCCTGATGGGAAGAAGGTTGGCAATTCGCATCTCCAAAGATGCATTCCCTGCCCAATGGAAATATAGGTATTTATCGCAGGTATTTTTTCGTGAAGAAAAGAGTGAAATCGTTTAAAATAACTGCTGATAGACTTCATCCACACGGCTGACTGCGACCACCTGGATGCCATAGGCAGAGGGGTCGAAGCTTTTTTTATTGTACCGGGAAATGATGATTTTTGCAAACCCGAGTTTCTCGGCTTCAGCGATTCTTTGTTCGATCCGGTTAACAGCCCTGATCTCGCCATTCAAACCCACTTCACCTGCAAAACAAACATGCGCAGGCAGGGGGAGGTCTTCATAGGAAGATAAAAGCGCACAGATTACTGCAAGGTCAATCGAAGGGTCTTCCACCTTGATGCCTCCGGCAATATTTACAAAAACATCTTTCATGCCGAATTGAAATCCCCCTCTTTTTTCCAGAACGGCTAATAGGAGCTGCAGTCTTCTCAGATCAAATCCGCTAACGGTTCTTTGCGGTGTGCCATAGACACTTTGTGTTACCAACGCCTGCACTTCAATGAGGAGGGGGCGCATACCTTCCATGGTGGCGGCAATGGCACTTCCGCTGAGTTGTTCTTCCCTTTGTGCAATCAGTATTTCTGAGGGGTTGGCAACCACCCGCATACCTGCACCGGTCATTTCATAGATACCGAGTTCTGCCGTGCTGCCAAAACGGTTTTTCAGGGTTCTTAATATGCGATAGGCATAATGCCTGTCGCCTTCAAATTGCAAAACCGTATCTACCATGTGTTCCAGAATTTTCGGTCCGGCAATCGCGCCATCTTTGGTGATATGGCCAATCAGGAAAACAGGCGTGCCGGTGTCTTTGGCAAACCGTTGAAACTCTGCCGCACATTCCCTTATCTGTGAAACACTGCCAGCGGAGGAATCGATGAGATGGGATTGGAGGGTCTGTATCGAATCCACAATCACCAGTTCCGGTTTTAGTTTTTTGATCTCCTGGAAAATGGTTTGTGTGGCCGTTTCGGTGAGCAGGAAAAACTGGTCATTGGATATTTGTAAACGGTCTGCCCGCATTTTTATTTGCTGTTCGCTTTCCTCACCGCTGATGTATAATACACGGAGCTGTTTGATCAGTAATCCGTTTTGGAGAAAGAGGGTGCTTTTCCCGATACCGGGTTCCCCTGCAACCAGGATCAAACTGCCGGGAACAATTCCTCCACCCAAAACCCGGTTTAATTCTGGATCGGATGTGAGGATCCTTTTTTCCTGCGTTGTGACAACATCCTGTATGGCGATGGTTTTGGTCTTTCTTTTTTCCGAGTTGTAGTTATCCCAGTTTTCCTCCTTTTGTGAGCCCTTATCCAGGATCTCTTCCGCAAAACTGTTCCACTGGTTACAGCTCGGACATTTACCCAGCCATTTAGCACTTTCATAACCACAATTGCTGCAGAAAAAGGCTGTTTTTATCTTACTCATAAAATAAAGGTAAAGGGGCTGACCCAATTCCGGTTCACGAAATTAGCAGGGTTGGCCGTCAAAATGGGATGGGGGATACTAAAAAGCAAAATCCATCGTTACATCGGATTTGGAGCCCCTGATCCGGCGAGGATGGATACGTAAAAGGGCCAACATTGCTGTTGACCCCGTTACTTACTAACCCATTAAATTCTTCCACTAAATTACAAAAATGGGGCACATACCAAAATTAATTTTTGGGTTCTGTGGATAAATTTCACCCCCCGCACCATCGCCGGTATTGTCACAGAAATCTCCCCATCACCCTCAAAAACTGTTAAAACCGCGAAAAAGCGATTAGAGGGTCTAAAAGGGGTAAATACACAGAGAAATTTATCTTATCAATTGTATTGTAATCAGTTAAAAGTTATATTAATATATAATATTAAAAATAATTAAATACAACATTTTTTTTCACACCCACGAAACTATAAAAAACAGGATTGGACAGTTACCAAAAAGGGCTGGCTGTTTTTATTGTAGGTAACGCATTTGCATTTATTGTTTAACGAATATTTCTATTTTATAATGTAAAATAAAACAGAGTGATTTTTTTAAATTATTTTTCATGCCAGACATTAGAATATCATTAGAATTTAAAAAAAATTAACAAAAATATTTGTTAAAATACGACAAAGCTTTACATTAACGGTGCTATATAAGTACAAACGGTTTTTTTCACCAAAACTAACAACATGAGAAAAAAAGCATGCTCAGTGCTAACGGTCCTTTTATTTCTGCTACTGACCGATTTATCAGCACAATCTTCTGTTATTGACGGAAAAGTGCTTTCCAGCACTGGTTTCCCACTCTCCGGAGCAACCATCCGGGCCGGAAAGGCTAGCGCCGTAACCGGTAACCAGGGTGAATTCAGTATCAAAGTGGCCAAAGGAACCGAACTCACCATTTCCTATGTGGGTTATGCCGATCTTAAGGTTCCGGCAACAAACGGAATGGTTGCTACGCTTCAGGTTTCTTCTACCGTTCTGGAAGATGTGATCGTAACGGGTGTTGCCAGTGCTACCTCCCGGAAAAAGCTGACAGTTTCCATTACAAAGATTGGTGAGGACAGGCTGAATGTTGTTCCGGCAACTTCCGCAGCAAGTGCGCTTGCTGGTAAAGTAGCCGGTGTGAGGATGAGCGCCCCATCCGGTTCACCCGGAAGTGGTGTTGATCTGCTGTTAAGGGGTGATAATAATATCGGTATCGGTTCCTCTCCCCTGATCTTGGTGGATGGGGTTATCCTGGATGGTGCGCTGTCCGATATAAACGTGGATGATGTGGAGTCCATGGAAGTGGTAAAAGGAGCAGCCGCATCTGCCCTCTATGGTTCCCGCGCTGCCAATGGTGTAATCGCCATTACTTCCAAAAGAGGCAACCGCCTGGCATTGGGCAGTTCCAAAGTAACCGTAAGAAATGAGATCGGCTTTCAGCAGATCAGTCATTATATCGACATCGCTGAACACCATCCTTTCGCACTGGCTGCAGATTGGCAAACGGCTCAGGGGCAATACACGAAATATGCAGGGGTAACTTATCCCGCAGGATATGTGGGTGGCTATGATTACCGTATCGTGGGATCCCGCAAGATCGATGCTGACCATTATATGGATAATGAATTCGGTGTGACACGTGATCAGCAAAAAGAATTTTTCAAAACCGGTCAGAACTATACCAACTATGTGGCAATCTCCAGTCACTATGCAAAGACAAACATTTTTGCCTCCTTCGAGAACAACTCACAGTCTGGTATCGTTCAGAATACCAACGGATATAACCGGCAGAACTATCGTTTGAATATCGATCACCAGGTGGCACCCTGGTTAAAGTTTTCTGCAACCAACCTGTTTATCAATACCCATACACAATATCCCGGCGACGGTGGCGGTATCTTCTTTAATATTGTTCTGGCTGAACCGGATAATAATTTATACATGGCCAACCCGGTGGATGGGCAACCCTATTACCTGCGCCATAACCATTGGAGCAATGAAAAAAATCCATTGTACAGTACCTGGAAAAACCAAAGGAATGACAATACCAGAAGATGGATCGGAAATTATTCTGCCAATGTGAAACTCACCCGCTGGGCTACATTTGATGTATCCCATTCCATCGAGATATCCAATTACCATTACACCAGCTATGACCCCTATGATACATGGGCTGTCGGTGGTGGCGGTGGTAACCCTTACGGGATCACGTATACAAAAGGAGGACTCTATAAATACTTTAGTGAAAATAACAGCCAGAACACACAGGCTACTTTAAACCTTTTCCGCAAATTCAACGACTTGTCGGTAAAGGGTAAACTCTCATACCTCTATGAGAATAAGAAGTATGAATCCTTTAGCGTATCCTCTTCCCAGTTTGCCGTACGCAACCTGCCTACCATGGAAAACTTCACCACCATCCGTGATGCAGGTTCAGAAGAACAGGAGATCAAGGCTACCAACTATTTTGGTATCCTTTCACTGGATTACAAGGACCGGTACTTGTTTGATGGTATGTATCGTTACGATGGTTCCTCCTTGTTTGGAGAGGATGCCCGTTATGCAAGTTATTATCGTGCTTCCGGTGCTTATCGTATTTCTGAGGATATCAAGATCCCCGGCGTCCAGGAACTTAAGATCCGCGCCGCTCACGGTACT
>JAGWTX010000108.1 GCA_028875955.1 Bacteroidota bacterium
AATAATTTAAACCAGTCTTCTTTATCCAATTGCAGGGTTGTGGCTTTTCTGGCCTGAATCAGCCTTTCAATTTTGGTGGTTCCGATTACCGGGATAATGCCTCCCGGATGGGTATGCAACCAGGCTAATAAAATCTCATTCAGACCCGTGTTATATTTGATCGCCAGCTCTGAAGCCGTAGCATTGATACTTCTGAATCTGGGGTGACTGTCATCTGTGAAAACACCGCCACCCAGTGGTGACCATGCCATGGGAATGATGGAATGTTTCAAACAGTTTTCAAGACTTCCATCGGAGAAGGCGTTCAGATGAACAATGGATATCTCCAACTGGTTATAGTCAATTTTGGTATAAGCCGACAGCAGATCTGTTTGGTGCGGCAGAAAATTTGAAACACCAAAAGATAGTATTTTGCCCTGATCCTTTAATTGTGATACGGCTTCGGCTACTTCTTCCGGATTGAGTAAGGGATCTGGCCGGTGGATTAAAAAAACATCGAGATAATCCGTACCGAAATTCCGGAGGGATGTTTCTGCAGACCGGATGATATGATCCTTACTCGTATTATAGGATTTGATGCTGTGCTGGGGACGGTTTGGTGTCATCATCTGAATACCGCACTTGGTGATCAGTTTCATTTGCTGACGCAACGAAGTCTCATTACGGATGGCATTTCCGAATCCCGCTTCTGTTGTGTAGTCACCATAAATATCGGCATGGTCAAAGGAATAAATCCCGTTTGCCAGACAGGCGTCAATCATCGAACGAAACTGATCGGTTGAAAAATCAGCACCCCATATTCCCCAGCGCATACAACCTGCAACCGGGGAAATTAAATTCGCATTTTTCATCCATCAAATGTAGGAAATCAAGCGTATGTTGTACCAGGTACTTCCGAAAAGACGACAAGGCTATACATAAAAAAGTCCGGCAAAGCCGGACTTAAAAAGTTTAGAGTTGAGTGTTGTGGGATTAATACCTGTTGTATCCACCTCCACCACCGTTGCCACCACGATCGCGGTTGTAACCGCCACCGCCGCCGCTACCGCCACGACTTCCGCCGCCACCATAACCGCCACGGCTTCCGCCGCCACCACCACCAAAGCTCTTCTTTTTGAAGCCGCCTCTTTCTCCTTCCGGACGTGGGGTTGATTCGTTGACAACAATTTTACGACCCAGGACATCTGTGTCGTGTAAAGCTGCAATGGCAGCACGTGCTGCTTCATCATCAGCCATTTCAACAAAACCAAAGCCTTTGCTGCGGTCATTGTTGAATTTGTCGGTAACGATCTTGGCACTGGTAACTTCTCCATAAGGAGAAAACAGGTTTTGCAGGTCTTCACTAGACATATTCCAGTTCAGATTTCCAACGTAAATGTTCATGTTCTTAAAAAAATTAAATGATCAAAAACCAATGAGTAAAACAGTAACCAAAACCGCGAAGCATTTACGTGAATAACCTTCTGGAATATGGAAGAACTGTCATTGGACTCCCGAAGATAGGATTTTTATGGATTTCCCATAGTTTTTTATAAAATTTGAAAATCTATTGATAATCAGTTTGTTAAGAATTTCCACCTAGTAAACATGCACAAAAAAGCCCGCCTTTTACAGGCAGGCTTTTTAAATAGCTTGGCTTACAAAACTCACTTATTCAGCAACCACTTCAAAATCGATTTCAACGGTATTTCCATTACCGAAATCAATGGAAGCTTTGTGTGCACCCAGTTCTTTCACTTCTTCTACAATTGAGATACGTCTGCGGTCAATCTCATAACCTTTCTGGTCACGGATGGCGCGGGTCAGTTGTAAAGAAGTAACGCTTCCGAAGATCTTACCGCTGGTACCGGTTTTGGCACCGATTTTAACAGGAGAAGATTTCAAAACGTCAATTACTTTATTGAGTTCGGCCAGCATGGCGGCTTCTTTCTTGGCAATTACTTTCAGGTGTTCTTCGTGTTGCTTTAAATTGGAAGAACTGGCTTCTACCGCAAATTTTTGCGGGATCAGGTAATTACGGGCGTAGCCATTCTTTACGGTAACCAGCTCATTGCGGCCACCCAGGTTGTCTACGTCTTGAATCAATATTACTTGCATGATATTTGGTTTAGTCCCAAGAGCCCAGTCCTTTTTATTTTTGACTGTCTCCCGCCAGATGCGGGATTAGGGAAGGTTACTAAAAATGCTATTTCAATAAGTCAGTTACATAAGGTAACAAAGCCATTTGACGTGCTTTCTTAACCGCATCCTGAACTTTACGCTGGTATTTCAATGAATTACCGGTTAAACGGCGTGGTAAAAGTTTACCCTGCTCGTTGATGAATTTTTTCAGGAATTCGATGTCCTTATAGTCAACGTATTTGATGCCATATTTTTTGAAGCGACAGAATTTTTTCTTGGGCTTCTCCTGTTTGATGGCGGTCAGGTATTTGATTTCATTCTTTGCCATGATTAAGCCTCCTGTTTATCTTGCATTGCGAATCCGCCATTCCTTTTTACGTGGTTGTACTCGACGGCGTATTTATCGAGACGCGTAATCATGTGGCGCATAACCTGCTCATCGCGCAACAATTGGATTTTTAATTTTTCATTCAGATCGGAAGGTCCCTGGAATTCCAGCAGCCAGTAAATACCGGTTGTTTTCTTCTGAATGGGGTAAGCGAGGGATTTTAAGCCCCATGGGTTGCTGTGCACACTGGCACCACCCAATTCTGCGATCAGATCCTCGTATTTCTTCTGGGAAGCTTTAAAATCTTCTTCAGAAAGAACCGGGGTAAAGATCACCATCAATTCGTAACTGTTCATTACCTGATTATTTAGGTTGTTAATTGGTTTATCCCAATGGACACCTCCCGAGTCTTCAGGAGGGAATCTGCCAAAACAGATTTGGGGCTGCAAAAGTAGTGATTACAGCTGATAATTTGCCATTTGTCGGGAACAAATTTCCCTGTTTCAGGGCCTTTTACTCTATTTTTTGAAGATATCATCGGGTCAGCCTCCGGAACCGGGCTTCATTTTATTTTTTTTAATAATACGATATAGGTGGGGAAGTGGTCACTGTACCCGCCCCGGTAATTGTTGCCATCCCAGGTCCGCATGGGATAGGATCGGTACCTGCCGGTATTTTCAACCAGGTAGGGGGGATGAAAAATAAAGGGCCGGTAAAAGTAAAAACCGGATTGTTCCGGATTCAACCAGGACGCTGAAACCAGGATCTGGTCAAACAGACCCCAGGCATCACGATTGGCAAGTGTGCCCAATCCCTGTTGGAACAATGCGGCCCATGGGTTATACAATTCCCCTTTCCGGGTTTCGGCTAGATGGGCTTTTGCACCCAGCACTTTGCAGATACTCGTACTGTTGGGATCATCATTCAAATCACCCATCACCAAAATCTTTGCATCCGGTTCATCCTGTTGCACCAGTCTGATATGCTGTTTGCATACAGCCGCTGCCGCTTCCCTTGCGGGTGAACTTCTTTCTTCCCCTCCCCGTCTGCTGGGCCAGTGATTTACATAAATATGGATCCGCTCACCTGCCAGCCATCCCCGGACATATAAAATATCCCTTGTGAAATAGGCTTCCTTGCTGTCTTTGGGAAGTTCTATCTGCAATTTCTCGGCCTTTTCCGGTATAAAAAAAGCCGGCCGATATATTAATGCCACATCAATACCCCGCAGATCCCTGGAATCGAAATGAATAAAACGATAGTTCCGGTGTCTTAAGAAGGGATGTTGCAACAGATCCGTAAGCACGGTGTCATTTTCTATCTCAGCAACACCCAGTAAAACCGGACCTGTTTTTACATATTCTTTTCCGATCTGACTGATCACTTTCGAAAGTTTCGCTATTTTATCCAGATAGATCGCAGATGCATATTTCTTTATTCCGTGTGGGGTAAAATCATCATCATTTACCATCGGGTTGTCAGTGGTGTCATAGAAGTTTTCAAGATTATAAAATGCGGCAACTACTGCTTTTCTGTTCAATGACTGCGCAGTAATTTGTTGAAAACCGCAGGCTATCAGAAAGAACCCTGTCAAAAATCGCATCGGTAATTTTTTATAAACCTAATCCCATACTTTCTTTACAGGTAGCGTATTTACCGCAAAAACGGGTTTCTTTTTTTTTGCTGTCAGACATTCTTTTATTTTTATCTCCCATTGTTTGTTTCTGTTAACTCCCTGACTATTTAATCTTTTAAATCAGTCACCATGTATTGGATCATCGGGATGGTTAGCCTGTTTTGTGTAACAGAAACAATCTTTGCACAACCCAAGACAATTCCCAGCCGTAAAAACAGGTTCCTGGATAGCATTCAGGCAAAAGAATTACAGGAAGACCAGTTATACGATTTGCCCATTCTGACATTCAGTGAAAGTGAAAGATCCGAAACGAATACCGGTTTTGTTTCTGGTCCCTTATCATCCAATCGCGATATCCTGAATGCAACAGCCGGGTTTCATTTTTCGGTAACCCGTTTCCGTATCAGGGGATATACAGCTGACCAGTCGGCCGTATCCATAAATGGTTTTTCATTACAGAACCCCGACAACGGATACACGCAATGGAATATACTGGGTGGCTTGAATGAGGTTTCGAAAAAAACGGAATCCGTATTCGGACTGAATAGTAACGACAAATCATTTGGCAGTCTTGGCAATGCCAGTTTCATTGATATGCGGGCCTCCCAGCAATGGGTGCAGTCACAAATCGGATATGGTTTTTCCAATCGACTCTATCAGCACCGAATTTCCCTTACCCAGACATTTGGGATGAATAAAAAGGGATGGGCCTTTTCCTTCTCAGGTAACGCGAGATATTCCGGAGAAGGAAATATTCCGGGTACCTCCTACCAGGGAGCCGGTTTTTACCTGGGTATGGATAAAAAAATCAATGAGGCAAATCTGTTATCCTTTATTCTGTTGGGGTCGGCCATGGTCTCGGGTAGACAGGGGCCGGTTCTGCAGGAATCCGTCGACCTGCTGCAAAATCATCCATACAACCCTTACTGGGGGTACCAGTCAGGAAAGAAAAGGAATGCTTACCTGAATATTGCCTTTCAACCGGTTTGCATACTCACGCATCAGATCCGGATCAATAACCAGAGCGGATGGGAAAACATGATAGGTTTCACAACGGGAGAAAAATCAGCTACGGGTTTAGACTGGTACAAGGCAAGTGATCCCAGACCCGATTATTACAGATATCTGCCAGGATACCAGTCTGATTCGCTGGTAAGGTCAGATCTCGCTGAAGCCATCCGTAACGATATTTCCTTGCAACAGATCAACTGGGATTATTTATACAGTGTGAATAGAAATGCATTCACAACCATTCCCCATGCGGATGGGGTCGATACCAATAACCTGTATGGCAGACAGGCACATTATATCCAGTATCTGCGTGTTTCCGGAATTCGAAGGGTCCAGTTTCAATCTGTATACCATGGGGTTTTATTTCCCGGCTGCTTCCTGTATGGAGGGTTTTCCATTCAGGTGCAACGGACACATAATTATAAACGCGTGTATGATTTACTGGGTGCTGATTTTTATGTTGATTGGAACTCATTTGCCGAACGAGACAACCCGGCTGATGTAAAGGTGATTCAGAATGACCTGAACAGACCCGACCATATTGTTTACCAGGGGGATATTTACGGGTATGATTATTTTATGGATACACATAAGGAAGAGGCCTGGTTACAACTGATCCGGCAAACGAATCATTTCGATTACCACCTGGGACTAAGTCTCTCGCAAACTTCATTCAGGCGGATTGGCAATATGCGCAATGGTTTATTTCCGGATAACTCGTTTGGAAAAAGCGACCAGAACTTCTACACCCACTATGGGATAAAAGCGGGTATCACCTACAAGATAAACGGCAGGAAGTTTTTTTATTTTCACCTTGCCTTGCTGAGCAAACCACCGTTTTTCGAGAACGTCTATATTTCACCGGCAACCAGGGATATCATACAGGAAAAGAATGTATGTGAAAAGATCCAATCCCTGGAAGCGGGGTATCTGGTGCATACGCCAAAGCTCAATTGCAGGATCAGTGGTTACCTGACAGTATTCAGAAACGGGATGGATGTCAAAACCTTTTACCATGATGGATATGGTAACCTGGTAAATTATGCCCTATCGGGAATCGACCAGTTACATGCGGGTATCGAAACGGGGTTGGAATGGAAGCCTATAGAAAGATTTACGATAACCGGCGTGGCCTCCATAGGTAATTACCAATTTACCAACCGGCCACAGATCGCCGTCAGTATCGATAACAATGCATTGGTGATCCAAAAATCGGTGTTATACAGTAAGAATTTTAAAGTGGGGGGAACACCTCAACAAGCCTATTCGATGGGTTTCGGATATCGTTCTGCAAGAAATTTTTATCTCTCCTTATTTGGCAATTATTTCAGGGAACATTGGCTGGATTTCAATCCTTTGCGGAGAACCTATCCGTCCCTGGCCAATGCGTTACCCGGTTCTGATCAGGCAAAAGCGATCCTGGCACAGTCGAAACTGCCTGACCAGTATACGGTGGATCTGTTGCTGGGTTCTTCTTTTGGCTATGCTTCCGGAACCGGTAAACAAAAACATATCCATACGATTCTGGTAAACTTCAGCATTAATAATCTTTTGAATAAAAAAGACCTTATTACAGGCGGGTATGAACAGTTACGCTTTGATATGGATACGGCCGATGTTTCGAAATTTCCCAACAAATATTATTATGCTTCGGGACTCAATTTCTCTGTCAGCTTGCAATACCGGATTCAATAAAGAAGCTGATTACAAAACGGCTGATACGGTTTCCTCTGTTTGAAAACATCATTCTTAAGATCAATTGTTATGAAAAGAATTCCATCTGTAACGTTGCTGCCAAAATCATTTTTGTTTCTGATTGTGTTTTTTTTATCCTGTCAGAAGAAATGGGATGAACCACCGGTTTATACCGGCCCGGATGAGACCGCCAATTTTACCATAGGTGCATTAAGGCTGATGCATTTTCCCGGTAATTTCGAAAAGATCACTGACGACAGGTTTATTGAAGGGATCGTGGTGGCCGATGATCAGTCAGATAATTTTTATAAATCGGTCCTGATCCAGGACAGTACGGGTGCCATTACCCTTCGATTGGATGGGTTTGGCTTATATACCGATTATCCGGTTGGCAGAAAACTCCTCGTGAAATTGAAAGGGCTTTGGATGGGGGATTATGGGAATATGCTGCAACTGGGAATTGGGGTCGACCGGTCCAACCAGGTTTATCCGGAACTGTTGCCCATACCCAAACCCTTATTCAGTCGTTACCTGGTTCCCAAATCATTGCAAAATATGGTTGTACCGGTAAAAGTGACCATAGCTGACCTGTCAGATTCACTCCAGGGTTGTCTGATTGAATTGGCAAACATGGAGTTCACACCAAATGATACGGCAAAACCATTTGCAGATGCG
>JAGWTX010000109.1 GCA_028875955.1 Bacteroidota bacterium
TCAAAACAAAAACAAAAGCCAGACAGGTAAGCAATAACAGCCAGCAACGTTTCCGTAATCCCTTCTCCGATCTCTTTGGTGATGACCTGGGTGGTTTTTTTGGTGGCGGTCCCAGAATGATTCCGGAACAGCGTGCCAGTGGCAGCGGTGTGATCATTACAGACGATGGCTATATCGTTACCAATAACCACGTGGTTGACGGGGCGGATGAGATCAATGTTACCCTGGCCAATAAGAAATCCTATAAAGCCAAAGTAATTGGTACGGATCCCAGCAGCGATCTGGCCGTGATCAAGATCGAAGGAAAAGGACTCCCTTACATGGTTTATGGCAACAGTGATGATGCCAAACTGGGTCAATGGGTACTGGCCATTGGTTACCCGCTGAGCCTGGATGTAACCGTGACAGCCGGCATCATCAGTGCGAAATCCAGATCGATAGGAATCAATGACAGACAAAGCAAAACAGCCATTGAATCCTTTATCCAGACTGACGCGGCCGTAAATCCCGGAAACAGTGGTGGTGCACTGGTGAATACCAATGGAGAACTGATCGGTATCAACTCTGCCATCGCTTCCCCAACAGGTTCCTATGCAGGCTATTCCTATGCGATCCCGGTTAACATTGTAAAAAAAGTAGTGACCGATATTGTAAAATACGGAACCGTACAAAGGGCCTATATCGGCATACAATATCCGCGTGAAGATCTTTCAGACGACCAGAAAAAAGAACTGGGTGCCAATTATGTGGAAGGACAGGGCGTATTTGTTTCTGATGTAACCACCGATGGCGCTGCAGCTGGAGCGGGTTTGAAAAAAGGAGATATTGTTACCAAGATCAATGGCGTAACCGTAACCAGTGGCCCTGAATTACAGGAGCAGGTTACCCGGTACAAACCCGGTGATAAAATCAGTCTCACCTATTTACGCGATGGCAAGGAACATACCGTAAACCTGACCCTGAAAAACAGTGCCGGCAATACCGAGATCGTAAAATCTACCGGTATCATTGATAAACTCGGCGCAGAACTGGTTGCCGTTGACAGCAAGACAGCAGCAGCCAACCAGATCAGTGGTGGTGTACTTGTAAAAAAACTCGGGGATGGCTTATTGAAAAAAACAAGGATGCAGGAAGGCTTTATCATTACCAGTGTAAATGACCAGGAAGTAAAAAGTGTGGATGAACTGGATAAGATCCTTTCCATCAACAAAGGAAGAAAAGTGAAGATTGAAGGTGTGTATCCCGGTTTTGAAAGTACCTATCCCTATCCCCTGGATCTGAGTGATGTTGAATAATAAATTTTCAGTCAAAAAGTGGTCTATCAACAAAAGAGCCGTTCCAAGGAACGGCTCTTTTGTTGCAGGATACCGGATGGGTCAGTATCCTTCTATTTTTTCATACACGATATATTCACCTGCCTGTAATTCGAACGTTTCTGCAGTGGAAAATGTAAATTCCATTCCGGAAAACAGGTTCCGGAAACGGCCATTCAACCATTGATGGTTTACCTCGATTGGCAAACGGTCTGCATTGGATACATTGAGTATTACCAAAACTACCTGGTTTTCTTTTCGCCTGAGAAATGCCATCAGTGAATCATCATATGAGGAGGGTAGGATAAAGGTCTCCCCTTCCCTGATGGCGGCATTTCTTTTTCGCAGCGATAACAGGTCGCTGTAGAAACCGGCCAGCTGCAGCGGGTCCTTCCATTCGATCAGGTCTTTGTGAAAAAATTCGAGACGTTTGGTATTGGGACTTTCCTGTCCGCTATAGATCAATGGGATCCCCTGCCAGGTTGCAGTAAAAACAGCCCAGGCTTTGGCGGCTTTCCCATATTTTTCATATTCGGTTCCGTTCCAGCTGTTCTCATCGTGGTTGGAAGTGAAAAAAAGTTTGCTGGCGCCGGATGGATACTGGGTATAGCCATGCAATATTTCCCTTACCTGACTCAAGGACTGTTCCCCCCTGGCATGTTTCTCCGTGGCGTGCATCCAGCCCCAGGCATAGCTTGTATCAAATACGGCATGATAGGACACATCTTCGCATTCTGCCAGCCAATACAAGGGTCTGATGGATTCACAAGCAGTTCTAGCTTCCTGCCAAAAATCCAGGGGAACCAGGTGTGCCATATCACAACGGAAACCATCAATACCACAATCCTGCACCCAGAATTGCATCGCCTGGATAAGGGCCATTCGCATGGAGCTGTTTGAAAAGTCCAGATCAATCACATCTTTCCATCCGTTTTTTTCTGTAAACCCGCCGGCACTGTCCAGGATATACCAATCCGGGTGTTCCAGGGTCCAGTGATGATCCCATCCCGTATGATTGGCGACCCAATCGATGATCAGTTTCATATCCAGGGCATGCACTTCCTTCACCAGTCTTGTAAAGTCATCCAGGCTGCCGAATTCAGGGTTAATCGTATCATAACTGCTACAGGCATAATAACTGCCCAGTGAACCGAGTCTTTCTTTTTTACTGATGGGTGTAACCGGCATCAGCCAGATGATTTCAACCCCCATCCTTTTCAACCTGGGCAGGTGCTGGCGAAAAGCTTCAAATGTCCCTTCCGGTGTGTATTGCCGAATATTCACTTCATATACATTGGAACCTTTTGCCCAATCCACTGTTGAAAAATTTTTATCCATATTGTTCTTGTCTGCTTACAAAGAAATAGTTTTATGATAACATGCACATGAATGAGCAACCAAAACTGGAAAGAAAGATAAGTCTTTTACAGGCGACAGCAATCAACATGACCGACATGGTAGGCATCGGTCCTTTTGTGGTATTAAGCGTAGTAGCCGAAACCATGAAAGGCCCCTGGTTTCTGTATGCCTGGATAGCCGGCGCCGTTTTATCGCTGATCGATGCCATGATCTGGAGCCAGCTGGGATCTACCTACCCGATGGCAGGCGGCAGTTATAATTTCCTGAAAGAAGGTTATGGAAAGAAATGGGGAAAACTGATGAGTTTTTTATTTGTGTGGCAAACGATGATACAGGCCCCTCTCGTGATTGCCTCAGCTGCAATCGGGTTCGCCCAGTATTTTGGCTATATCGTACACTTGAACGACTGGCAGACCAAAACCATCAGTGGCGGCCTGGTGATTTTGATTGTGGTCATGCTGTACCGCAAGATAGAAGCCATCGGCAGTATCAGCATATTGCTATGGATGGGGGTGCTGTTGATCATGACCTGGATCATCAGCGGCGGTATTTTTCACGGGAATTTTTTACAACCCGTTCATGACATAAACAATGGCATCCATCTGGATCATGCATTTGCAGCGGCACTGGGATTCGCCAGTGTGAAAACCGTATACAGTTATCTGGGCTATTACAATGTTTGCTATCTCGGTGGAGAGATCAAACAACCCCAAAAGAACATTCCCAAGAGCATGTTTATATCCATCATCGGAATTGCTGCCTTGTACCTTTTGATGAATGTGAGTGTGGCTTCCGTATTACCCCTGCAACAGATACAGCAAAGCAAATTTGTGGTCAGTGAATTTGTGCAGCAGTTATCGGGCACCAAAGCCGCGACCATTGCCACGGTACTGATTCTATGGGTTGCATTCGCATCCGTTTTTTCGGCCACCCTGGGTTATAGCCGTGTTCCGTATGCAGCTGCCAGTGATGGCGCATTTTTCAGGATCTTCGCCAGGCTGCACCCTACCAAACATTTCCCGCATGTATCCCTTTTATTTCTGGGCGGCATCGCGTTTGTATTCAGCCTGCTTTTCAAACTTAGGGATGTGATCGATGCCATTCTTGCCATGCGGATACTGATCCAGTTTATCGGACAGGGGATCGGCCTTTTATGGCTGGTCCGAAGAAAAGGCAAAAAACATTTTGCCTGGCGGATGCCCCTGTACCCGCTACCGGTTATCCTGGCCATCCTGATCTGGGTGTATATTTTCATATCCACCGGTGAGAAAATGATGCTGGGTGGTTGCACCGTAATCGGTCTGGGCATTTTTGCCTATCTGATCAAAGCAAAGCGGAACAGGGAATGGCCATTTGAATCCGATAAAATGGTTTCAGAAATAAACTGATCAATCTGACAAAGCCAGTTCTGTGGCAGGTTTGGGGAAAAACAGTTGCAGGAACAGTGCGAGAAGAACCACTGCTACCGCCCCCACTACATTTAACCAAAGGAATCCCAAACCGATTACCTGGTATTTATCCAGTAAAAAGAAAGCAATCACCACCAGTTCGCCCAGAATTGCTGCGATAAAAACGGCATGGCTGCCCACGCGTTTCAGATAAAAGGCAACCAGGAAAATGCCCAGGATGACGCCGTAAAAAAGCGAACCCAGTATATTAACCGCTTCGATCAGGCTACCCATTCCGGTGGCGAATTCGGCCGTGACCACAGAGAAGATCCCCCAGGCCAATGTATAATATTTTGAAACACGGTATTCATCGGCACATTGCTCGATATTGGCCTTATCATATTTCACACCTCTGAACCGGAGATGAAAATCCACCATCGTGCAGGATGCCAGCGAATTCAATGCGGCAGCAATGGAACCCCAGGCGGCGAGAAAGATAATCGCAATGAGTAACCCTACAATGCCCCTGGGCAAAAAATCCACCACGAACCGAAGAAAGATATAATTGGTATCACTCGTATCATCCCCCGGAAGGGCTTTTTGCAATACGGTCTTATATTCCTTCTGTATGGCTGCGAGTTTACCGGCACCCAACTGCAGGCTGTCTTTATAGCTTTCCTTATTCCCAATCACATATTCCCTGCTGATCTGCTGTTGGGAACTTTGTAAGGTATGAAAACGGTTCTCCAGCTGTTGAAGGGAATCCCTGTAAGGTGTTTCCATGGCTCTTTCCGCTACCGCCTTGTTAAAGAATACCGGCGAATCATTAAACTGGTAAAAGGTAAAAAGCATCGCACCCAGCAAGAGAATCATAAACTGCATGGGCACTTTCACCAGACCATTCATCAACAGACCGATCCTGCTTTCCTTGTTGTCTTTTGCGGTCAGGTATCTGCCCACCTGCGACTGATCGGTTCCAAAATAGGAAAGTGCCAGGAAAAATCCGCCTATCACACCACTAATGATATTGTACTTGTCCTTCCAGTCAAACCCTTTGGAACTGATACCGGTTGTGATCACATTCAATTTACCACTGGCACCACTCACTTTCAGGGCATCGGTAAAGCTCACGCCCGCGGGCAGGTAATGAACGATACAGTAACCGGCCACAAACATGCCAATGAAAATAATGACTAACTGCAACTGTTGCGTATAGGCAACCGCTTTTGCACCACCGCTAACCGTGTAGATGATCAATAATCCGCCCATGACGATGTTGGTCCAGAAGATATCCCAGCCCAGTAAGGATGAAAGAATGATGGAGGGTGCATAGATACTGATGCCGGTGGACAGACCGCGTGACAATAAAAAAAGGAAAGAGGTGAAGGTTCTCGTCTTCAGATCGAATCTTTTTTCCAGGAATTCATAGGCAGTAAACACTTTTACCTTATTGAACAAAGGGACGAATGTGATACAGAGGATCACCATGGCAATGGGTAACCCGAAATAGTATTGTACAAAACGCATCCCATCCGTAAAAGCCTGGCCGGGTGCTGAAAGAAAAGTTATTGCACTGGCCTGGGTTCCCATAATGCTCAGCAACACCAGGTACCAGGGCATGCTGCGGTTACTGAGAAAATAACCTTCCAGGTCCCTGCTAGTCCTGCTTTTATACAGGCCATAGGCAATGATGGCCGTTAAGGTGATGACCAATACGATCCAGTCGATTTGACTCATGCAAAATATTTAGTGAACCATGCAAAAAAAATAATCATCAAAACCAGAACGGCTATTACAAAAAAGTACCAGCGGTTCCAGGTTCCCAGGAATGGTATTTTGTCTTTATCATTCATAAGCAGGGTTATTTGCAATGACTGAATTATTTTTTTCCGCCCGAACTCACCATGCCACCGGCCAGCAATCCCAGCATCAATCCGATAATGAGACCGGCTTTTACATTTTTGATAAAAAATCCGATGGCAACGCCAATTATGATAATGGTTAAAAAACTTATTTTTTTTCTGGAATGCATGTGTTATGGGTTTTTGGGAAGCGCCAGCAGATTGGCAAGTATACGGAATGCGCCGGGTACCCCTGCGGGCAACTGTCTGAATAACACCAGGCTGACGTAGGCAAAATTCCCTTTCCCGTATTTTGCAATGGCAAGGCTTCCGTTGGAATCCTTTTCACCTGTGTCGTGCATGGTCAGTGGCATTTCGAAATGCGGATCCGATTGCAGAACCTGGTAGGTGCTGCGCTCCTGAACCCATCCCTCAAAATCCTTTTCCGTAATCTGGTTCGGATAATGTAAAACCGGGTGATCGGGCAAGGCGAAATGAACGGCTGCATTTTCCTCCGTAACCCTGGAACCGGTACTGATGGTAAAAGGATAGGGACCCAGGTGCAGTCTTTTGGAACCTACGTTATTGCTTTTGATGTATTGTGCAATCAGGTTCCCCCCGTTTTTTACATATTCATTCAATACCTCGTTCTTATCTGTCAGATATTCAAAAATATTGCTGGCCCGGATACCGGTAACAATGGCGTCAAATTGTTTCAGATTTTCGGTGGTCAGATCTGCTTCTGACAGAAGGGTCACTTCATAACCCAATTGCTCCAGCGCTTCCGGCACCTTATCACCGGCGCCGGCAATATAACCCACTTTTTTACCCTTGGTAATGACGGATAAATGAATCAGATTGGCTTTTGCCGGAGTGAAATAAGTGATGGTAGGAATGTGATCATAGGCAATGACCCGGGTACTTCCTCCAAATACAGCATCGCTTTCGGGTGTAAGACTGATTTCTTCCTTATAACTGTCAGAAGTAGAAACAGGTGCAAAAACAAAAGCGGCCTGCTGACCCGGTACAAGGGTAAGGGATTGGCTACCTGTCTGGTTTTTGAATAAATGCGCATCTGATACCTTCACGACTTCTTTTTCATCTTTCCCGTCATTGGCTTTCAGCTGAACCGGAACAGTTACGGAAGCACCATTCAGGGATACATAATTCTCCCTGGTAAAATTGATTTCTTCCCGGGGAATCACGGCAACCGGTTCATACAATTCTCCTTTGGCAGGATCAACCACTTTATATTGTACCGGTCTGTCAATATTAAAATCCACACCCTGGATGGAGATGGTATAGGTAGTTGGGAATGCCGGGTCGTTTTGTGCCTTCCCGATCAGCTCCTGGTCGCGTATATCGAATATGCCGACTTCTTTCGGATGCACCAGCCAATACGGTTGAGACAAGGGTTTGTTCTGCGGTACAGACAGGGTCTGGTTGATGCTGATATTGCTGTTGGGTAAAAGTTGAACAGATAGGGAAGAATCAAAATTGCCCGAATGAATCCGCGTTAGGGTAGCATTGACTTTGTTTCTGGCATTGATAAAAAAATTGACAGG
>JAGWTX010000110.1 GCA_028875955.1 Bacteroidota bacterium
CAGATGAGCAATAACTTTGGCCAGAACGTGGGTGTCAGCCTGAGCATACCCATCTTTAACGGGTTTCAGGCCAGGATAAGCACCCAGCGTGCCAACCTGAACCTAAAACTGGCTCAGCTGCAAAGCGACCAGAGTGATCTTACACTCAGGCAAAATGTTTATACCGCCTATACCAATGCCGTTACCGCACTTCAGAAATTCAATGCAGGTAAAAAAACGGTGGCTTCTGCACAGAAAGCCTACGACTATGCGGTAAAAAGGTATGAAGTGGGCCTGTTAAGTTCATTGGATCTCATCACCAACCAGAATAACCTTTTGAAAGCAAAAGTACAGCAGCTGAATAACCAATACGATTATGTTTTCAAGATGAAATTGCTGGAATTCTATAAAGGGAAAGGTCTCAAGTTATAAATCATACTGATCGGCAGCATAGACTGTTGGGTTGGAAAATATAGCATATATGAATAAGAAACTGATATGGATTATTGTAGCACTGGTTGTAATTATTGCCGTGCTGATCGGATTGAAAAAAGGCGGGATGATCGGAAAGGAAGAAGGGATAAAAGTAACAGCTGAGAATGCAGTTTTAAGAACCATCACTGAAACAGTCAATGCAAGCGGAAAGATATATCCCGAAGTCGAAGTAAAAATCAGTCCGGATATTAGCGGTGAAATCGTAGACCTCTATGTGAATGAAGGTGACAGTGTCAAAAAAGGGCAGGTATTGGCCAAGATCTATGCCGACATCTATCTTACCCAACGTGAACAGGTAGAAGCCGGCGTTAACCAGAGTAAAGCGCAATTGTCAAATTCAACCGCAAGTTTGGCGGGACTGAAAGCGATTTTGGATAACAGTAAAAACACATATGACCGGCAGAAAAAGCTGTATGATGAAAAAGTGATTTCACTGTCTGAATTTCAACAGGCGGAACAGGCTTATCTGACCGCTCAGGCCAATTACAATGCTGCAAAAGAAGGATTAAAAAGCAGCCAGGCTTCCATACAGAGTGCACAGGCGCAATTGCTGAAAGCTGATAAGGATCTTTCCCGCACAGTGATCACATCACCCATGGATGGCATGATCAGCCTGTTAAATGTGAAACAGGGCGAACGTGTGGCAGGTAACAGCTTTAATGTAGGTACCGAAATGATGCGGGTCGCAGACATGAGCAGCATTGAAGTAAGGGTGGATGTCGGTGAAAACGACATTCCGAAAGTAAAAATCGGTGATACGGCGATTGTGGAAGTGGATGCCTATACCAACCGTAAATTCAAAGGGCTCGTTTACAAAATTGCCAATCCCAATACAGGCGCATCCCTTACAGGTTCTACCGCTGATGTTACGAATTACAAAGTACATATCCGTTTATTACCCAGCAGTTATTCCGACCTGGTTAAAGCCGGCATGGGCTTTCCCTTTCGTCCGGGTATGAGTGCCAGTGCAGATATCCAAACAAAGACCAAACAGAATGTATTGTCCGTTGCATTGAATGCAGTGACCACCCGTGACAAGAAGGGTGATAAAGCACCGGAAGGGGATGCAAATAAAAACAACAATTCCGGCAACCAGAATACCGTTAAATCCACGAGCTCGGATGATGATATTGAAGTGGTCGTATTTGTATTGCAGCTGGATAATAAGGTAAAACGGGTTAAAGTAAAAACCGGTATTCAGGATCTGAATAATATTGAGATTCTGGATGGGTTACAAGTAGGCGATCAGGTAATCACAGGTCCTTATTCCATTGTAAGTAAAACCCTGAAAGAAGGGAACCTGGTTACGGTTGTTCCCAAAGACAAACTGTTTGAAGACAAAAAGTCGAACTAAGCTATCAGCAACCTATAAACGACAACGGCAGGTATTACCTGCCGTTGTCGTTTACAGAATCGGTTTTGTATGTTTGCAAAAAATCTCCTGCGGATATGAAGTTTGGAATGATCGGAAGTGGCAGCTGGGCAACCGCTTTGGCAAAAATCCTGACAGACAACGGGAACACCCTGAACTGGTGGATCCGAAATCCGGATACGATCCAGTACATGGAAAAACGAAAGCACAATCCGCACTATCTCAGTTCGGTATATTTTGATCTTTCCCAGATCCGGTTGAACGCAGATATACAATGGGTGGTGGCAAATTCAGATGTCCTGGTAATCGCCGTACCCTCTGCCTATGTGGAAGAGGCTTTCAAACAAATACCTCCGGAACTCCTGGCCGGGAAAAGACTGATTTCGGCGGTCAAAGGGATCCTTCCTTCCGAAAACCAGTTACTCAATGAATTCCTGTCGGGTCATTACCGGTTCCCGCTGGCTGATTTCTATTCCGTACTCGGACCCTGTCATGCGGAAGAAGTGGCAGCCGAAAAATTATCCTATCTGACCTTCTCCGGCATGGATCCGGTGGCAACAAAACAGATCGCCGACCGGTTTCATACAGATTACCTGAATACCGTTGTGAATACCGATGTGATGGGTGTGCAATATGCTGCTGTTTTAAAAAACATCTATGCCCTGGGTGCGGGAATTGCCCACGGTCTTGAATACGGGGATAATTTTCTGAGTGTCTATATCGCCAATAGCGCCAATGAAATGGTGGGTTTCTTGCGCAAACTGGATCAGGGCAATCCTGCAGGATCTGACACACACAATTATGCAGCATCGGTATACCTTGGCGACCTATTGGTAACCTGTTATTCTTTGTATAGCCGAAACCGGACTTTTGGGAATATGATCGGGAAAGGTTATTCGGTCAAATCGGCACAACTGGAGCTGAATATGGTTGCAGAAGGCTACAATGCCAGCAAATGTATCCATCGGATGAATACCCGGATGGCTGCTTCCATGCCCATTGCCGATGCCATTTATCAGATCTTATGGGAACAGGTTCCTGCCTTAGAGGGTTTTAAGAAAATAGAAACTTATCTGGTCTGAAAATTTCGTAACTTAGGGTATGCCTTTCTCCTTCTCCATATTGAGTCCGCATTTGATGCTGCTCATGGTTGCAGGGATTTTTTGTGTGCATTTCTGTAAACGGATTTTCGGTCACCAGAAAGGAAAATAAGGAAAGGTCTATTCAAAAAAAAGGTCTGCCGCAATCCCATCTGCCAAAAACTTTCCGGATTCACTTAGTCTGATCTGAGTATCGGTAACTATCAGATGACCCGCTGCTACATGTTTACGGGCAGCTTTTGTCAGCTGTTCGGTTTTTTCCCGGTCAAAAACTGCTGTGAGTTCAGTCAGGGAAATCCCATCCATGGTCCGTAAACGGATCATGATAAACTCATTGATTTTTTGAATGGTTGTCAGGTCTTCAGACTCAAAAGGGATCAGGTCTTTTTCCAAACTCTGCAGATAAAGACTGTTATTGGCAATATTCCATTGTCTCCGGGTTCCATTAAAGGAATGGGCGGAAGGCCCCAGACCCAAATAGCTTTCTCCCTGCCAGTAACTGCTGTTGTGGCGGCTTCTGAACCCGGGTCTGGCAAAATTGGAAATCTCATAATGTTCGTATCCGGCATGCTGCATGTTTTGGGTAAGCAGGGAAAACTGTCGGGCCTGTGTATCCGGATCCACATCTGCCGCTTTGTTTTTTTGGATACGGTTGGCTAAGGCGGTATTGGGCTCAACCGTTAATGCATAGCAAGAGATATGCGGAATCTGAAAGGAAAAGGCTTTTTGCAGATTCAGTTCCCATTGCCTGTCGCTTAACCCCGGCGTACCATAGATCAGGTCGATGGTCATATTTTGAAACCCCGCTTCCAAAGCCTGTTTAACAGATGCTTCTGCCTGAACGGCCGAATGTGCCCGGTTCATCCATCGCAGGTCTTCATCAGAAAAGGACTGTATCCCGATACTCAGCCGGTTGATACCGGCCTGTTTCCATTGGAACAGGGAATCCGGGTTAATATCATCCGGGTTGGTTTCCAGGGTGATTTCTGCGTTTTCTGCAACCGTAAAATTATCTGTAAGCACCTGCAGTATTTTCTGTAAAAGATGCCCCGGTAACAGGGAAGGAGTGCCCCCGCCGAAATAGATGGTATCCACCTGACCCTCCAGATAATTTTTTTGCAATACCGCTTCTTTTGTAATGGCAGCAACCATGGCAGGCATTTTTTCATGGGAAACCGAAAAATGGAAATTGCAATAATGACAAGCCTGCCGGCAAAAGGGGATATGTAGATAAATACCTGGCATGATGATCTGGTGGATGGGGGTAAAAATACAGTATTCTGAATGTCTCATGGGTTTGCCATCAAACATCAATCCATTTCAATATTTTTGCGGCATGACCGGTGTACTGAAATTTTTCTGGATAGCCATTTGTCTCAGTATGTTCAATACCGGTCATGCCCAGACCGATACCGTTCCCAAACAGGGAACTGCCAGCAGGGTCTGGCCACCGCAAACCATTCCCAAAGTCATTACGGTAAAACCCAAACAGCTTTATAAGGGTCTGCCGAAAAATGCAGCCGCAATACAGGCTTCCGATTCGGTTAACGACAATCAGCAGGTTCAGGATTCCGTACCCCTGGATTCTATCCCTAAAACAGCTGTAACCGCGCAGCTATCCGGGATGCCGGATACGGTCACTTATCAAAAATATGAGGTCCATCCCTATTTGCCCATGCTTGCAAAGCCCAGGTTTATGGTGATTCGGTATCATAGCTCCCAATCCAAGGATACGTTGTTTTTCCTGGTAGCCGGTCTGGTTCTTTTATTGGCATTGATCCGGGCTGCTTTTTCAAAATACCTGCGGAACCTGTTTTTATTGTTCTTCCAGACTTCGGTCAGGCAAAAACAAACCCGGGATCAGTTGCTGCAAAACAATCTGGCCAGTTTGATTACGAATTTTCTGTTTGTGATCAGCGGTGGTTTGTATGTCGGGCTGCTTGTACAGTATAAACATTTATCAGAACTGTCTTTCTGGTGGCTCTGTCTGGGCGCAGCGCTTGTTTTATTGCTGGTTTATCTGGCAAAATACCTGTTTCTGGTCTTTACAGGCTGGGTATTCAATTCCCGGGAAGCAGCCGGTTCCTATATTTTCGTGGTTTTTATGGTGAACAAAATCATGGCCATTTTGCTCATCCCTTTTGTCTGTATTCTGGCTTTTGCGGATACCGCATTGATCCAAATCGGGATAACCGTATCGCTGGGACTGATTATTTTACTCTTTGCCTATCGTTACTGGGTTTCTTTTTTGGCTGTACAATCCAAACTCAGGGTAAATGCCTTACATTTTTTACTATACCTTTGTGCCGTCGAACTGCTTCCATTGGTATTGATTTATAAGGTATTGATCAATTATTTTTCGGGAAGTTTATAATTTTGCACAACCTTAGATAAGAAGCATGCTAAAAAACGGTTCAAAAAATTCTGGTAAGGCCAAAGTAACCAAAAGAATACTGATTTCTCAGCCCCGTCCGGAAAGCGACAAGTCTCCCTATTTTGATCTGGAGCGAAAATATAATGTAGAACTGGTTTTTGCCCCCTTTATCAAATTGGAGGGAATTCCTGCCAGGGAGTTCAGAAAGCAGAAGATCGATATCATGTATTATACGGCGGTGATGTTTACCAGCCGGAATGCGATCGATCATTTTTTCCGGATGTGCGAAGAAATGAAAGTGACCATTGGTCAGGATACCAAGTATTTCTGTATAACCGAAGCGGTTGCACTCTATCTCCAGAAATTTATTCTCTACCGGAAAAGAAAAGTTTTTTACGGGGCCGATGGCACCAATAAGAGCATGTTTGATGTGATCAATAAGCACAAGGAGAACGAAAAGTTCCTTTATGTATGCAGCGAGAACCAGCAGGACAACGAGATCGTAAACTGGCTTAAAACCAACAAATGCGAATTTGAACTCGGTTTTATGTACCGCACCATCAGTAGTAACATCAAAGATATCCTGAACACCAAAGATTTTGATGTGATCTGCTTTTTTACCCCCAGTGGTGTGAAAAGCCTGTTTGATAATTTTCCGGATTATCAGCAAAACGGTACCGTTATCGGCGCATTTGGAAGCAATACCTCCAAAGCGGTCGAAAATGCCGGTCTGCAGTTAGGAATCAAAGTACCTGCCCCCCAGCGACCCAGCATGGTTGCAGCACTTGAACAATTCCTGATCAATGGTGTTGAAGAGACCCAATAAGCATACAATAAACCCTGAAAAATACTGAGCTCTCCAATGGGGGGCTTATTTTTTCGTAATATGTACCGGTCCAAGGATTCCCGGTCTGAAAAACAGCAAACATGTCAGCAACCTATTCCAATCACCTGATACAGGAAACCAGCCCCTATCTTTTGCAGCATGCCCATAACCCGGTTGATTGGTATCCCTGGGGGGAGGAAGCATTGGAAAAAGCCTTAACGGAAAACAAACCCATATTGGTTAGTATCGGTTATGCCGCCTGTCATTGGTGTCATGTGATGGAACGGGAAAGTTTTGAAGACCCAGAAACGGCGGCTATGATGAACCAATGGTTTGTGAACATCAAGATAGACAGGGAGGAACGTCCGGATCTGGATCATATTTATATGGATGCCGTTCAGGCCATGACGGGCAGCGGCGGATGGCCCCTCAATGTTTTTCTGACCCCGGACCGGAAACCGTTTTATGGCGGAACCTATTTCCCGCCGGTTCGGGCCTATAACAGGGCCAGCTGGAAAGAGACCCTGGCTGGAGTGCACCAGGGATTTCGGGATAAATATGCAGAGATCCAATCCCAGGCAGAAAACCTGACGGCCCACCTGCAATCATCCAATGCTTTTGGAATCAGCAAACCGGGTGAGGAAACCGGGATCTTTGAACCATCTCAACTGGCTGCCATCAGCTTGCGGTTACTGGAAAATGCCGACACCCGCTGGGGTGGTTTCGGGAATGCCCCAAAATTTCCCCAAACCTTTTCCATCCAGTTTTTATTGCGGCATTACCATTTTACCGGGGATCAACAGGCGCTGGACCAGGCACTGTTGAGTCTCGACAGAATGATATATGGTGGGATCTATGATCAGTTGGGGGGTGGCTTTGCCCGTTACAGTACCGATAAGGAATGGCTGGCCCCGCATTTTGAAAAGATGTTATATGACAATGCACTCCTGGTATCCGTTCTGGCAGAAGCCTATCAGTTGACCCGTAAACCGGTCTATGCCCGTATTATGGAACAGACCCTGACCTTTGTGGAAAGGGAAATGATCAGTGCGGAGATGGGTTTTTACAGTGCACTCGATGCCGATAGCGAAGGGGTAGAGGGGAAGTTCTATACCTGGGAGTACCGGGAAATTGTAGATCTACTGGGTGCGGAGGCGGAATTGTTTTGCGCGTATTATCAAGTTACCGAAAAGGGGAATTGGGAACATACCAATATTTTATGGATCAATACCGATCCGGAGGACCAGGCCCGCAAACTCGGAATACCTGCTGACCAGCTGGAGCGGAGGCTGGATACTGCCCGGCA
>JAGWTX010000111.1 GCA_028875955.1 Bacteroidota bacterium
ACAGCGATGCCAATAAAAAGCAGCCGATCAGTCCCCGGCGAAGTACTGCGAGTTTACTCATAAGGAAATGGTTTTCAATCTTTGTTGCTTGTATTTTTGAATAAGTTTCAATCCTTTTGTTGTTGCAAGACCGTATAAAAAATTATCAGAAACCTCTGATAATATGGTACCCATGCTGTGTTTCCCCAGCGGGAAAAGTTCCTGGTTAAAAATCATAAAAATGGAGGCTAACCGGAACCTGGCAATGATATCCGAGTTAATCTCCATGCGGTATAACCCCTCTTTCTTTCCCCATTCAATGTTTTCGCGAATGATCGCATACAGGAACTTGCTTTTAAAATCCGTATACTTTTTGAACGCTCTCGGATGATATTTCTCAATATCAAAAATCACCGAAGGGTTCATATGTGTCAGCATTTCCTGCATATAATCCTCGGCCAGAAAAACTTCGTGTATCGCGTTCTCGCTTTTCTGTTTCTGGCGGGTGCATTCCATCTCGCCATTGTTGATCTCGATATTCAGCACGTCATCCACCAGTGCGTCCTTGTCCGCATAAAACTGGTAGATCGTCTTTTTACTGATGCCCAGGTGATTGGCAACCTCATCCATGCTCACACTACGGACACCATACCGCATGAATAACTCATGCGCCTTCATCACGATTCTTTCTTGTGTTTCCATACTTAATCTTAAAGGGGAGGCAAAACTATGGAAACTTTAATCGGAACCAAAGTTTCCATCCTTTATTTTTCATTATTTTTGTGTTAAGCGGTTTTTACCATGGATGAGCGAGTCTGGTGAAACACTTACCGTTGTTAGTTTTTAGGGGATTGACCGAACCTGTCTGGGCGGTCTGGTTAATTCTTACGTATTTTGTATAATAAAATCCAACTATGAACAAAGAAGAGCGGCAACTGACCTTTCGGGCTTATCTGAAAAGATTGCTGCAGTATTTTTTTCAGGGATTGATCGTTCTGGCGCCCATCGGGATCACCATCTGGGTGGTATTGGGTTTGTTCAATTTTGTAGATGATATCCTCCCCAATATCGTGCATTCACTGGCTCCGGGTTTATTGCCCAGGAATGCGGAAGGTTACCCGGATAAGATACCGGGTCTGGGATTTGCGGTTGTTATCCTGCTGGTGCTTTTTGTCGGATGGGTCTCATCCCTATTTGTGGTGAGCAGGCTGGTCAGCATTCTGGATACCGTACTGGAAAAGACGCCGGGTATCAAATTCATCTATTCCTCCGTAAAGGATTTCCTGGAAGCCTTTGCCGGTAACAAGAAAAAGTTTGATAAACCCGTATTGGTGAATGTGGATGCGACCGATGTCTGGCGGATAGGTTTTATCACCCAGCAGCATGCAAAGGAATTCGGACTGACCGAACACGTAACCGTTTATGTGCCCCATTCCTATGCCATTTCCGGGATCACATATATCGTACCGATGAACCGCATCCGGTTACTGACCAACCTGAGTGCGGCAGATGCGATGAAATATACGGTTTCGGGTGGCGTAACGGATGTTCATGACTAGCAATCAGCCCTAACAGACGTTTAACACCAAAATATTCCGTTTACAAAATCAGACGGAACAGGATTCAGACAAATCATTTTACTTTGCGCTTTAAGTACCCAGATGAAACTACATAATTTTAATTCAGGACCCTCCATACTTCCGCAGTCAGTATTGGAAGAAGCTTCCCGCGCCATTCTCAATTTTAATGAAACCGGTCTCTCCATCTTAGAAATCGGTCACCGCACACCCTGGTTCCAGGAAGTGTTACAGGAAGCGAAGGATTCGGTCATTCAATTGATGCAGCTGGATGACAGTTATGAAGTGTTGTTCCTGCACGGAGGTGCCACCACGCAGTTCATGCAGGTTCCCATGAACCTGCTGGATGAGGGTGAAACCGCCGCGTATTGTGACAACGGGATCTGGGGAAAGAAAGCGGCCAAAGAAGCCACCCATTTCGGTAAAGTGATGGTGGTGTCAGACAGTTCTGACCGGAAGCACACTTATATACCCAAGGATTTTACCGTGCCCACCGACGCCAAATACCTGCACATTACTTCGAACAATACGGTGGAAGGTACCCAATGGCACCGTTTCCCGGATGTGGGTGTGCCGCTGGTAGCCGACATGAGTAGTGATATCTTCAGCAGACCTGTGGATTTTTCCCGGTTCTCACTCATATATGCAGGTGCCCAGAAAAACATGGGTGCTGCCGGTGTAAACCTGGTGGTGGTAAAAAAAGAGATACTGGGCAGGATCCAAAGAAAGATACCCACCATCATGGATTACCAGAAACATATTGAAGCGGGTTCCTTGATGAACACGCCACCCGTTTTTGCCGTATATGTGAGTATGCTGACACTTCGCTGGATCCTGGCAGAAGGCGGATTGGCGGAAATGGAGAAAAGAAGTCTGGAGAAAGCCTCACTCTTATATAATACGATTGATAGCCTGCCTGTTTTCCATGCACCGGTTGTGCCGGAAGACAGGAGTTGGATGAACGCAGTTTTTTTTCTGACAAACCCCGAACTGGAATCCCCCTTCCTGGATCTCTGTAAAAATGAAGGCATGATCGGTGTCAAAGGTTACAGAACCATCGGTGGTGTCAGGGTGAGCATGTACAATGCCCTCCCCTTCGAAAGTGTTGCCCTTTTTTGTGATTTGATGAAAGATTTCGCTTCCCGAAACAGCTGATGGGATAAACGGTTGCCGCTGTATCTGCTTTTACCGTAATTTTGGACCGTAAAACGATTTTGGTCGAAAATATGATAACAGGCAAAGACGATATTATCCGCGACGAGATTCTGCAGGAAGCCCAAAAATTGTTTCAGCAATATGGTGTCAAGAAGACAACCATGGAAGATATTGCCAAAGCCATGGGCAAGGGTAAGAGTACGCTGTACTATTATTATTGCAGCAAGGAAGACATTTTTGATGCGGTGATCCTGAAGGAAATGGGCGAAGTGTTTAACTCGGTTAAACAGGCCGTTGAAAAAGCAACCAGTGCGGAAGACAAATTAAAGGCATTTAGTTTAACCAAGATAAAACTGGTGCAAAAGCGGATCAATCTTTGCAAAGTGGTGAAGGGGGAAATGCAGGATACCATGCATTGCATCAAACACCTGCATGCAGAATACATTAACCAGGAAGTCAGCCTGGTGAAAAACATCCTGGCTTTTGGCGTTCAGAACGGTGAATTCCATAAATCCGTTGGCAGGGAACTGGATATGCTGCCGGAAGTGATGGTTAGTTCACTGCGGGGGCTGGAACAGGACCTGTTTGTCAATGCAAGGTTGGCCAAACTGGAACCCCGTCTGGATACCATCATGGGTATTCTGATCAGGGGATTGAAAAATAAATAAGTAAACCGGAAAGAACATAAGAAACCAAACAAATCAAACCTATGAAGGAACAAATTCAATCTGCAGATGGAAAATTAGGAATTCTCATACCCGGTCTTGGTGCGGTTGCCACGACCATGATCGCGGGAGTCATTGCCGTAAACAAAGGGCTGTCACAACCCATCGGGTCATTAACACAGATGGGCAGTATCCGCCTGGGTAAGCGTACCGAAAACCGGTATCCCCTGATCAGGGAGTTCGTACCCCTGGCCGACCTGGATCAAATCGCTTTTGGCGGATGGGATATTTACACCGACAACGTATTCGAAGCGGCAACCCACGCAAAAGTGCTGGATGCAGGATTACTGCATGCCATCAAACCCGAACTCGAAGCCATCGTGCCCATGAAGGCCGTCTTTGATAAATCCTATGTGAAGAACCTGGACGGAAAGAATGTAAAGAAAGCCGATACGAAATACGAACTGGCGCAGGCTGTGATGGAGGATATCCAAAACTTTAAGGAGGCCCATGATTGTAACCGGGTGGTGATCGTCTGGTGCGGCTCCACCGAAAAATATATTGAGGAATCAGCCGTGCATGAGAGCATCGAATCATTTGAAGAAGGGTTGCGGAACAATGATCCGGCAATCTCGCCCAGTATGATCTATGCCTATGCGGCACTGAAGCTGGGTGTTCCCTTTGCCAACGGTGCACCCAATCTGACCTGTGACATACCCGCCATGATTCAGCTGGCGAAGGAAACCGAAACCCCGATCGGCGGCAAGGATTTCAAAACAGGTCAGACATTGATGAAAACCATACTGGCACCGGGTTTGAGCGCGAGGGCACTGGGTATCAGGGGCTGGTTCTCCACCAATATCCTGGGTAACCGGGATGGACTGGTGCTGGATGATCCGGATAATTTTAAAACCAAGGAGGTATCCAAGCTGAGTGTGCTGGATGATATACTCCGCCCGGATATCAACCCTGCACTTTATGGAGATCTGTATCATAAGGTAAGGATCAATTATTATCCGCCACATGGTGATAACAAAGAGAGCTGGGATAATATCGACATATTCGGATGGCTGGGATATGCCATGCAGATCAAGATCAATTTCCTTTGCCGCGATTCTATCTTAGCTGCACCGGTTGTATTGGATCTGGCCCTGTTCATGGACCTGGCGAAAAGGGCCAACATGACGGGTATACAGGAATGGTTGTCCTTTTATTTCAAATCACCGCAGACAGCACCTGGTCTTCGCCCCGAACATGATATTTTCAAACAGTTGATCAAACTGCAGAACACGTTACGTCATATCATGGGTGAAGATCTGATCACGCACCTGGGACTGGATTATTACCAGGATCTGGTGGAAGCTTTATGAGGAACCTGAATCATTGGATAGCAGCCTGTATGGGCATTGGCTACCTCAAAGGAGGGGGTACGATTGCAGCCATGGTTACTGCACTTGCCTGGTGGCTTTTGAGGGATGTGGAACATTTTACCGTCTGGTCGGTTATCCTTACCGGACTGGTTATCCTGGTGGGAACCATTACCGCCACAAAAGTGGAGTCCGACTGGGGAAAAGACAGCAGCCGGGTTGTGATCGATGAAGTGGCGGGCATGTGCGTGACTTTGTTATTCGTACCGGTGAGTGTATTGAGCGTGTTGAGTGGATTGGTATTATTCCGGTTTTTCGATATCGTAAAACCGGGGTATATCCGGAAAATGGAAAATTTGCCAGCCGGTAAAGGGGTCATGGCGGATGATCTGTTGGCGGGGGTATACAGCAACCTGATTGTACATGTTATCTTATACCTGTATCCATGGCAACATTTTTAAAGGCACAGGCTGCTTCCTTTACGGCTACCGTGCTGGATTTTTCCATCACGGTCCTGTTGAAAGAAGTGTTTCATTGCTGGTATCTGTTGGCCAGTGTATTGGGAACGATAACCGGTGGAGTGGTGAATTTTTCCATGAACCGCTCCTGGGTTTTCAGGGCGCATGACAAAAAGATCCATTTCCAGGCGATCAAATATGTACTGGTCTGGATCGGTAACCTGCTGTTGGTTTCAGGCGGTGTATTCGTACTCACCAATTACGGAGGCATCAGTTACCTGATTTCCAAGGTTATTGTTTCTGTGCTGGTGGGGGTGTTTTATAATTATGTGTTACAAAAAAAATTTGTGTTCAGATAAACCAGACGCAGATTGCCGGAATCATGGTTTACCGTAAGTAAAACCGGCGGATTGCGTCTGACAATAAAAGATTAAAATCTACAGATGAAAAGTATTTTGAAGCAGTGGGGCCTGGTTTGCATACTCCTTTTCCTGGGCTTGATACAGGGCTTTGGACAAACGGTTGTTCAGGGAGTGATCACGGATGCCTACAGCAAGGCGCCCCTGCAATATGTGAGCGTGGTTTTTAAGGGAGGACGCGGAACCGTGACGGATAGTCTGGGTCGTTATATCTTACGTTCATCCGGAAAGATCAGCACCCTGCTGATCACCTATGTGGGGTATAAGGAGGAAGTGCGTACCATTACACCCGGCATCACCCAGACCCTGGATGTGGCGATGGAGACGGATCCGAAAGCAACCTATAATGTAACGGTCAGTACCAAAAAAAGAGCCAAGTACCGCAACAAGGGAAACCCTGCCGTTGAACTGATCAGACGCGTGATTGAAAACAAAGCCTTGAACCGGGAAGAACATTACGACTATGTACAGTATGACCAGTATGAAAAAATGGAAGTCTCGCTGAGTAATGTATCCAGCAAGCTGACTAATTCAAAGCTGCTGAGGAACTATAAGTTCCTGTTCGAAAACAGGGATACAACAAAAATAGAAGGCAAGTCCTTGCTGCCGGTCTATCTCGAGGAGACACTCTCCAAAAAATATTTCCGCAAAAAACCAGAGAAAACCAAAACGGTGATTGTCGGGGAGAAGCGGGTGAATTATGGTGAATATATTGACAACGGGGGCGTAAGCAGTTACCTGAACCGGTTATACATGGATATCAATATCTATGACAATGATATCCCGCTGTTCACCTACCAGTTCCTGAGTCCGATTGCCGACCTGGCTCCCACATTCTATATGTACTATATCCGGGATACGACAACGGATGCGAATGGACACAAACTCATCAAATTGTATTTCACACCCAGAAATACCAATGACCTGTTGTTCCGGGGAAATATGTGGATCACACTGGATGGCAATTATTCCGTGCAGAAAATGACCATGTTCCTCAGCAAGAATGCCAATCTTAACTGGGTAAGGGAACTGCATATCGATCTGGATTTTGAAAAAAGCGAGGATAGCCGGTATCACCTGAGCAGAAGCAATATCATGGCGGATGCCAGTATCACCAAAAATTCCGGAAGCGGGTTCTTCGGGGAAAGAACGGTGTCCTACCGCAACTACCAGATCAATCATCCGCAACCGGATAGTATCTATGCGGGTCCTCCGCTTGTGCGTGTGGACAGTGTTGACAAACATCCCGACAATTTCTGGAACAGGAACCGGCATGATTCGCTTACGGTTACCGAATCCAAAGTGTATAGCAATATCGATAGCCTGGAGAAAATGCCTTCTTTCAGAAGAACCATGGCATTCCTGACTTTCCTGCTGGCTGGTTATACCTCTGTGGGTCCTGTTGAAATCGGTCCTGCTGCTGCATTTTACAGTTTTAACCCGGTGGAGGGTTTCAAGTTGAGACTGGGTGGCAGAACCACCCCCAAATTGTCGAAGCGGATTTATTTTGAAGGCTATGGCGCCTATGGTTTTAAGGATGAGCGATGGAAATATTTTCTGAGCTCAACCTATTCCCTCAACAACAAATCGATCTATGCCTATCCGCTGAATTACATCAAAGTGGGTTACCAGCATGATACCAAGATTCCCGGGCAGGAGCTGCAGTTTGTACAGGAAGATAATTTTCTGCTTTCTTTTAAAAGGGGACAGAATGATAAATGGATCTACAACAGCAAGTTCAAAGTGGATTATGTTCATGAGCTGCCCAATCATCTTTCCTATTCACTCGGGTTTAATAACTGGAAACAGGAACCTGCTGGGTCGATCATT
>JAGWTX010000112.1 GCA_028875955.1 Bacteroidota bacterium
GAAACGGCGCCAGATCCGGATCAGGGAAATATCGGTAATCATTGGCTTCTTCCTTATCCCTGATGGCAAAAGTGGTATCGGTGGTTGCGTCAAAACTGCGTGTCTGCTGTTGAACCCTGCCTCCCTTCTCCACCAGATCGATCATCCGCCCGATTTCGTATTCAATGGCTTTTTTTACGTTGCGGATGGAATTCAGGTTTTTTACCTCCACTTTCGTGCCCAGTCCTTTTTCTCCCCTGAGACGAATGGAAACGTTTGCATCACAACGAAGACTCCCTTCTTCCATGTTACCATCACAGATACCTAACCAACGGACCAGTTTTCTTACCTGTGTTACATATTGCCAGGCTTCATCAGCCGAATACAGATCCGGTTCTGTTACTATTTCAACCAGGGGTGTACCGGCACGATTCAGATCAATACAGGTAAAGTCGGGATCGAGGTCATGGATGCTTTTACCTGCATCTTCTTCAAGATGAATGCGGTTTAGCTGTACCTGCCGGAAACCATCGCCTGATCGGATGGTGATCCTGCCTCCCTGGCAAATGGGGGTCGTGTGTTGTGAGATCTGGTAACCTTTTGGCAGATCGGGATAGAAATAATTTTTTCTGGCGAAATAATTATCGGTCTGTATGTCAGAGCCCACCGCCAGCCCCAGACGGATGGCATATTCCACCGCCTTTTTATTTGTCTTGGGTAAGGTACCCGGATGACCCATGGTGATGGGACTGATATGTGTATTGGGTTCAGCTCCAAATGCGGTACTGTCTCCACAGAATAATTTACTTTGGGTAGCCAATTGGGCGTGTACTTCCAAACCGATGACCGCTTCGTATTTGTCGTTCAATAACATGCTGGCGCAAAAATAGCCTTAATCACAGATTTATCGCTGTTTTGAGGAAGGGTTCTGTTTATTTTAGGTTTTTGAAAGACAAGACCTTTGTATTCCCTTTTCTGAAGCCGGTAAAATGCCCACGGGGATAGACAAGGGGAGATTGATTCCGTTTTGACTTTGGCGAAGCGGCTTTGTGACAGATGCAGGGTAATTCTATACCGGGAGCAACCCTTACAAACTCGTTTTTCACCTGGTACACATATCCATCTGCCGGTTTTGGGATAGGCCTGCACGAATCAGAAGCCATAGTACAACAAGCCCATCACAGCAGGATCGAGTTATCATTATGAAGGGAGCCTGCAAAAAAATACCGCGCCAGGAATGGCGCGGTGCATATACAACATGAGAAAAAATAAAATCAGAGATTCATTTTAGAGGTCAGCCGTTTTTAACCTTTTGGGGATCTGTACATTGGCTGTCTGTGTTTTGCCATTTCGCTGAAAAGTCACAGAAAACTTATCGCCCTCTTTCAAGTCTTTTATGGATTCCTTCAAATCATCCACTGAGGATACGGATTTACCATTGATTTCGGTAATGACATCTTCTTTTTGTAAACCTGCTTTGGCTGCTGGAGTATCACTGTCAACATCCAATATTTTTGCACCCTTGCCTTCTGCCAGGTCCTGGATCTGCAAACCCAGACGGGGTTTGCGGATATTGTAGTTGAAATTCATTCCCTTCCAGTCGGGCAGGTTCAGGTTCAGGTTGGGCATATCAAAATTATAGTCCTGCCCATTAAAGCTGAATACACGCGTATTGGCTGTTTTTCCCAAGGTAGCGGTGGTGGTGGCTTCCTTACCGTTACGGAGATAAGTAATGGTTACTTTTTCTTCGGGTTTGTATTTACCAATGGCATCATAGAGGTCGTCACTGCCTTCAATTTTTGTGTCACCCACTTTGGTGATGATATCGTCTTTTTGTAAGCCTGCTTTTTCAGCCGCGCTTTCTTTTTCTATGCTGTTGATCTTGGCCCCCTTGTCTGATTTTTCCGATACCACACCGAGAAATGCGCGGTTCGCAGATTCACCGAACATTTTCATGCTGCCTGCCATGGGTGCCAGACGGCTGCGGATATGCGGCATCAATGAATGAATGTCTTCATGCCGTAAAACCTCAATATCCGAATCCTTCAGGTCTTCCAACGGCTTGCCATTTACCGTGATCTTGTCACCATCTACCACGATGGTTAATTTTTCGTTCTTATCACCTTTTTTGCGAATGGTGATACTTTCCTCCGCATCTTTTTTCATTTTCTCCCTGGTCTGGGCTGATAGTAGGGAAAGACTACCCAAACCCAGTGTCAATAAAATGACAGGTAAAATTCTCTTATTCATGGTTACAAAATTTTTGATGTACGAATAAATTAGTAGATCAAATGTAAAACTATTTCCAAATACGAAACTATTCGGAAATGTTAAAAAAGGTTAATGAATGACAGGTGGCAGGAATAACCGGGATAAAGGGAAATCCTGAAAGCGAGGTGGACGAAAGAATGGGAAAATTATACCAGTAAAAGCCTTACCTGTTCAATGACCTGTGAAAGATTACTCGCATCCTGCCCTCCGGCGGTAGCCAGTGTTTTCTGACCACCCCCGCCACCCTTGATCAGGGGAGCCACCTGTTCCCTGATGATTTTTGTGGCTTCCAGATTCCGGGTTGTGGCAACGGTTTCATCCATCAGGATAACCACCTGTGCCTTACCGCCTACGGAGGCTGCCAGTACAATCACATAATGGCTGAGGGTGGTCTTGAATTCAAAAGCCAGTTTTTTCAGACCTTCCGCACTGCTGACTTCCACAACGGCTCCCAGAAATTGAATATCCTGCAAGTTTTCAACCTTGCCCAGTAATTCATTGCGGGTTATGATCAGTTGTCTGGCTTCCAGGCTCTCGATTTTTTTTCTTGCCTCACTAAGTTCTGCAACCAGGCTTTCCACTGCTTTGGAAAGATCCTTGGGGTGTTTTAGCAATTCGCGAACCTCCTGTATTTCCGTAAATTGTTCTGCAATGAATGTTTCTGCAGCCAAACCGCAAACGGCTTCAATTCTTCTTACACCTGCGGCAACGGCGGATTCGTGCCTGATTCTGCACAATCCCAATTCGCCGGTATGCCCCACATGGGTTCCTCCGCACAATTCAATGGAATAATGGGGGTCGATGATTACCACCCGAACGGTATCGCCATATTTCTCCCCAAACAGGGCCATGGCTCCCATCTGAATGGCTTCATCCCTTCCCATTTCCTTTATATAAACCGGTAGATTGGCGCGGATCTTGTCATTGACAATACTGGTAACCTCGGCAATTTCTTCCGGGGTCATTTTGGCAAAATGTGAAAAATCAAAACGCAGTTGCTCCTCGTTCACCAGGCTTCCCTTTTGCGCAACATGGTTACCCAGCACTTTACGTAAAGCAGCGTGGAGCAAATGCGTAGCACTATGGTGTATGGAAATCGCCTGTCTTCTGTGACCGTCTACTTTTGCCATTACACCCGCTGCAATGTTTGCGGGTAAGGAATCTGTAAAATGTATGATCAGGTTATTTTCTTTTTTGGTATCGGTTACCCGTATCAGCTCACCTTCAAAATCCAGGGTACCGGTATCACCTACCTGACCACCGCTTTCTGCATAAAAAGGACTGGCTTCGAGTACCAGCTGAAACCCTTTTTTTCCCTTGGCGCTTACTTTTCTGTATTTGACCACTTTGGTCCTGATCTCGATGGAATCATATCCTACAAATTCATTCATGCCATCCGTAAGTAAAACGATCCAGTCTTCCGTATCAACGGTACCTGCGGCACGGCTTCGGTTTTTCTGTTGCTGCATTTCCGCTTCAAAACCGGATTCATCCACTTCCAGCTTGTTTTCCGCCGCGATCAGTCTTGTGAGATCGATCGGGAATCCGAATGTGTCGAATAATTCAAACGCAGCTTTCCCTTCGATCTTTTGCTCGGAATGGGCGATGATATCATCGATGCGTTTCAATCCCTTGTCCAGTGTTTTTAAGAAGGCATCTTCCTCTTCTCTCACCACTTTACTGACAAACTCCAGCTGTGTTTTCAATTCAGGAAAAACTGCTGCAAACTGATCGGCCAGCAAGGGTAAGAGCTGGAACAACAGGGGCTGTTTGTAATCGAGATAAGTATAATAATAGCGTACGGCCCTGCGCAAAATCCTCCTGATCACATAACCAGCGCCATTATTCGAGGGTAATTGTCCATCTGCAATGGTAAAGGCAATGGCACGGATATGGTCTGCGAGCACCCGGAAAGCAATGGCTTCCCGGCTGTCGCTGAAATCGTATTTTTTCCCGGTGATCTTTTCGGTTGCCGCAATGGTTCCGGTAAATACATCGGTATCATAATTGCTTTGCTTACCCTGTATCACACGCACCAGTCGTTCAAACCCCATGCCGGTATCCACATGCTGTGCAGGAAGCGGTTGGAGGCTGCCGTCTTTCAAACGGTTAAACTGCATGAATACATTGTTCCATATTTCAATCACCTGGGGATGGTCGTTATTGACCAGAGATTTTCCGGATATTTTTTTTCTTTCTTCATCCGGTCGGCAGTCTACATGAATCTCGGTGCAGGGTCCGCAGGGTCCGGTATCTCCCATTTCCCAGAAATTGTCTTTTTTATTGCCCAGCAGGATCCGTTCTTCCGGAACAATTTTTTTCCATTCCTGGAAAGCTTCTTCATCACGGGGCAGACCTTCTTTTTCATCTCCTTCAAAAATGCTGACATACAACCTGTCTTTATCCAGCTGGTAAACCTCGGTTAACAATTCCCAGCTCCAGGCGATGGCTTCTTTTTTGAAATAGTCCCCGAAACTCCAGTTACCCAGCATTTCGAACATGGTGTGGTGATAGGTATCCACACCCACTTCTTCCAGGTCATTGTGTTTACCGCTCACACGCAGACATTTCTGTGTGTCGGCAATTCTGTTAAATGCCGGTTTCTTATTTCCCAGGAAATAATCCTTAAACTGGTTCATCCCCGCATTGGTAAAAAGCAGGGTGGGGTCATTTTTTACGACAATGGGCGCCGATGGCACGATATGGTGCTGTTTGGATGCGAAAAAATCAAGAAATTGTTTACGTATTTCAGCGCTGGTCATCATCGATGGAAAATTTTAAACAGATTGTTAAGACGTTTGAAACTATATTTGGTGGCTTTTTAAGGGCATCAAAGGTAAGGATTTGGGCTTGAAACCGGCATCTGCTCCCTGGTCGCTCAATTGGCTGAGATAAGGTAGTTTTGACCTGTTTTCAATCAGTTTCTGGCATCTGAGAACAGGCATTCAGCATTTTCAGCAGCAATACAATCAATGAAAAAAGTCAAATATTATTATAATACCCATACCCTCCGCTATGAAAAGCTGGAAGTTCCGCTTCGGGTGAGGTTATTACAGCTGATCGGCTTTATTGCAGCTTCTATCGTAACCGGCCTTCTCATCTTTGTCATCACCTTCCGATACATTGATTCCCCCAAGGAAAAGTACCTGCGTCAGCAAAATGAGGACCTGGTGGCCAATTATAGTGTGTTCATGGAGCGGTTAAAACAACTGGAATTGAAAATGGATGAGATTGAGAACCGGGACAATAACGTATACCGGTCCATTTTTGAAGCCAAACCGGTTCCGGATAGTGCCCGTGTGAAGGATATCGAACAAAAGAATGAAGTGCAGCTGGTGAAAAGCATGGGTGAGTCGGATCTGGTGAAAAGCATTGCCGATCAATTGAATAATATCGCCCTGCGATCGGCCTACCAGATGAAATCCTTTGACGAGATCGCCAACCTGGTGAAAAACAAGGAAAAACTGATTGCGGCCACCCCGTCCATACAACCTGTTAGCAATAAGAACCTGAACCGGATCGCTTCCGGTTTCGGCTACCGGATCGATCCGATTTATAAAGACCGGAGATTGCACCAGGGTCTGGATTTCAGTGCTCCCATCGGAACACCTATCTATGCTACAGCGGATGGCAAAGTAGTGGATGCCGGATTTAATACCGGCGGTTATGGGAATCGCGTGGTGATCAATCACGGATTTGGCTATGAAACCCTTTACGGGCATATGGTTCGGATCAAAGCCCGGGTGGGTGAAATGGTCAAGAGAGGGGAAGTGATTGGTTATGTGGGAAATTCAGGAAAAAGTACGGCACCCCATTGCCATTATGAAGTGCATAAGCGGGGAATTGCGGTAGATCCCATCTATTATTTCTACAATGACCTGAATGCGGAACAATTTGATCGTATCCTGAAACTGGCTGCCACCAGCAATCAGAGCTTCGATTAAACTTCTGCGCCAAAGGCTTTCCTTTGAACAATTCTTTGCCTAATTTGTAACATTGCCAGAAAAGAAACCCATCTACTGTGGAGCCAGGCGTAAAAGAATATCTTATCCGTATTTTGAATACCCTTTCATTGGGATTGTTATGGATGGCCATCAATTCTACGGCAGGTATTATGTATGATCTTGCCTTTGTACATGATAAGCTTACCCTGGGTAATCTGCTTTTTTATGGCTGGTTTCTGATCAGTCTCACCGCTTTTCTCTGGTATATCATACGATTGTGGCGCAAGCCCATCGATTTTGAAAATTAGGCCGCGATTCGGTTTATCAGCAGCATTTGCTTATATTCAGGGAAGAAACAAATTCCCATGTATCTGAAAAGAATTTCCAGGAGTATTGTCATAACCGGAACGCTGCTGATATGGACCATCAAGTTCATCATCCGTCCTTTTTTTCACATACCGCATGAACTCAAAGCCTTTGTAGGGTTTGCGCCAAACCTGATCGGTTCTTTTTTATTGCCCTTCGGTGCCTGCTGGTTTTTTCAACGATACTTCAAATTGAAAACTGAAGCCGATTTGCGTTTTACCTGTGGCTTTGGATTGGTTTTGGTTATCATCAACGAATACCTGCAGCTTATCCCTGTTTTTGGAAGAACCTTTGATTACCTGGATATCCTGTTTTCAGTAGTGGGTGTATTTTTCGGGCATATGGTTTTTGCCAGATGCATGGTTGCTGCGGGAACTTCCGTAAAAGAGATGAAACTGGCTGAAAACTGATCACCCCCGGCAAAAGGGATTTACCAGGGGTGATTGTATCAAAGAGATCCGTGATGTATTCTGTCTAGTTCTTCCCGTCCTTTGTATCCAGGATCACGGGTGTCTTGTTGCCACCCATGATAATGACTTTTGAATTGGGGGATGTGATCAAACCCTTCATTACCTGGATCTGCTCATATTGTAATTGCTTTTCTGTCAGGCCGGAACTGATGATCTTCTGGTAATCGGCAATACCCTGCGCTTCCACTCTTTTTCTTTCTGCTTCCTGTTTTTCCTTCTGTAAAACGAACTGCATTTTCTGCGCATCCTGTTCCGCTTTGATTTTTTCTTCGATAGACCCTTTTACAGTGGCAGGCAGGGTAACATTACGAACCAATAACTGTTCCAAAACCAATCCCCTTTTTTTAAAATCCTCTTCTATGCTTTTGAAAATACGCCCCTGGAAAAGATCCCGCTTATCGGAAAACATATCAATAGC
>JAGWTX010000113.1 GCA_028875955.1 Bacteroidota bacterium
CAGGGTATCGGTAAAAGCCGTCTTTCTTTTTTGGGTGATCGACATCTGGTTGTTACCAAAAATGGCCAGTACCCGTTTCTTTTTTTTATGGATAAGGGTTTCAGCAGCCAGTTGTCCGGCAGCGCTATCTGCCATGCATACCTTATGTATGTCATTATTCTCCGGAACCACGTCAAAAAAAACAACAGGCGTTGCCAGGTCCCTGAATTTGGTATACTGGGAAAGATCACCGGTCAGGGGGCTGATACAGGCAAAAAGACCACTGATCCGGTTCTGCCGCAGGAGTTTCAGGTTATCGGCCTCGATGGCCGGGTCATTCCCGGATTGCAGGATCATGATCGAATACTCGTTTTTGCGTCCTTCCTCTTCAATGGCTGATATAAAGGAGTCGTAAAAGAAATTGGATATGGTAGGCACCAGGATACCCAATAATTTACTGTTTCGTGTCCGCAGCTGTACGGCATTGGCATTGGGTTCATAATCCAGGGAGGCGGCCAGGTCGATTATTTTCTGGCGGGTGGCTTTGGATATATCAGGGTGTTGCTGGAGCCCCCTGGATACCGTGGAGACACTGACACCCAGGATTTCGGCAATTTTTTTAAGGGTTGGATTACTCATAGATAAGTATGCCTCTTGAAGGTAGAAAATTTTCCACAACAAAGGATTCCGCAAACGTTTGCGGAAACAAATAAAAAAAATACCTAAATTTTAAAATCGCTAATCCACATACATTTATTACCTGAAAAGGCGAAAAGCAGGAAAATTTGATTTAGATAATTTGCAACGTTTTCCCTGTTTTTGTAGTCTTACAGATCAGATTGCCTTGATTTTAGTGTTTTGTAAATCGGTTACAGCAATAAAATCTAAAAAAAATTAACAAAAACTTTTTTTAGAAATAAAAATGTGTATTTTGTACACGCTTAATAACCAATAAACTGCCATTTATGAATCTTTCGAAGCTTGTCAGGCCCACGCTTGTGGGTTTATTTGCTTGCTTGTTCGTACTCTTCTCGCAAGCCCAAAACAAAACTGTTACAGGTAAAGTGACTGACTCCAAGGACGGATCAGCCATGGTAGGAGCTTCAGTAGTTGTGAAAGGTTCCACGGTAGGTACCCAGACGGGTGCTGACGGAACTTTCAAAATTTCTGTTCCTTCTTCCGCTACCACTTTAGTGATCTCTTCCGTAGGCTTTGCGGCCCAGGAAGTTAGCATCCGGAACACCTCTACCGTAGGCGTTGCCCTGGTTGCTACCAATGATCAATTGAACGAAGTGGTTGTAATCGGTTATGGTACTGCACGGAAAAAGGACCTTACCGGTTCTGTGGTTTCTGTTCAGGCCAAGAACTTCAACCAGGGACAGATCACTGCCCCCGACCAGTTGCTGCAAAGTAAGGTTGCCGGTCTGGAAGTTACCAACACCAGCGGTCAGCCAGGTGCTGCTTCCACCATTCAGATCAGGGGTAACAACTCGATCCGTGCCAGCAGCAATCCTTTATTCGTAGTGGATGGAGTACCACTGGATGGTGGAACTGCCCGTCCCAACCTGGGTAATGCTTTCGGTAGCAACCCTAACTCAAACCCATTGTTGTTTATCGATCCAAACAGTATTGCACAGATCGATGTGTTGAAAGACGCTTCTTCTGCAGCCATCTATGGTTCCAGAGGTGCGAATGGAGTGGTGGTGATCACCACCAAGAAAGGTACCGCAGGCCCCATGAAAGTGGAAGTGGGTGTAAACTATGGTACTTATGCAGGTTACATGAGAAGATTCAAAGTATTGAATGCTTCCCAGTACCGCGATGCCCTTAAAAAGTATGGTCAGCCCGCATCCCTGGATGGCGGTACAACCGAAGATGCTTTAAAGGCGATGACACAGAATGCACTTTCCCAGAACTATTCTGTTGCCTTCAGTGGCGGGAACGATGCCGGTAAATTCCGCGCTTCATTCCTGGCTTCCAATAACAAAGGATTTTTAAAGAAGTCTGCTCTTGACAAATACTTAGCTACCATCGGTGGTAACTATAAGTTCCTGGACAAGAAGCTGACCGTTGATTTCAATATCATTACCGGTAACTATGCTGAAACACTGACCAGTGTATCCAACACAGCAGGTTCTACAGGTAATATCATTTCTTCCGCATTGAGCTGGAACCCGACTACTGCTTTAGTAGGGGCAGGTGGATTGTATAATTTCCCTACCAATGGTTCCGGTAACCCGCTGGCATTTAATGATGCTTATAATGACCAGAGTAGCGTATTCTCTTTCCTGGGAAATATTTCTGCTTCCTATAAGCTTTCTGAAAAACTGGAATACAAATTATTATATGGTATCAACTATGGTACCGGTACCCGTACCATGAATATCGAAGGTTGGTTACAAGGTATTCCCGGTGTTTCCGGTTTGGGTTTTGCAGGTCTTGCCAATGCAAGATTACAGTCTCAGACCATTACCCATACCCTGAACTACCATACCGATTTGACCAGCAGCCTGGGTCTGGAAGCCCTGGCCGGTTATGAATATTTCAAAACCGATTATTCCGGTGGTGGTGTTACTGCCAATGGTTTCAATACCAACCTGGATCAGAAAACAAGGATCGCAATTCCTTACACCAGCATCATGACAGATGCAAAAACACAGAATCCTTATTTCTCTTACCGCAACCCAACTGCTGAACTGCAGTCTTATTTCGGTCGTGTTACCTTAAACTACAAAGATCGTTTGTTGTTAACCGGAACAATGCGTGCCGATGGTTCCAGCAAATTTGGTAAGAACAATAAATATGGTTACTTCCCTTCAGCCGGTCTGAAATGGGTGGTTAGCAACGAAGGTTTCATGAAGAATAACAAGATCTTCTCCAACCTGGGCTTACGTGTTTCTTATGGTCTTACCGGTAACCAGGAATATCCTGCCGGTTCTTCTCAGGAACAATTTGGTCTGAGCGCATATAACAATGCTCCTCAGGTGGTAAATGGTAACCCCGATCTGAAATGGGAAAAAACCAAATCAGTTAACGTAGGTGCCGACTTCTCTTTTGCAGGTGGAAAAGTGTATGGTTCATTTGATTACTATCACAAGAACACTACCAACATCCTGTTCCAGACAAGTGCGATTCAACCAGCCCCTTCTTCTATCACTTTCGTGAACCTGCCTGCTAACCTGATCAACTCCGGTTATGAACTGGCCCTGGGTGCAACTTTGATCGATCACCGCAAATTTGGTCTGGATGTAAACTTCAACTATGCTTACAACAAGAACAAAGTGCAGAACTTCAAAGATCCTAACACCGGCTTAAACTTACTGGTTCAAACCGGTCAGGTAAACGGTCAGGGTGTATCCGGTACACTGGCTCAGGTTATTACCAACGATCAGCCTGTAAACGTATATTATCTGAAACCTTTCCAGGGATTTGATGCAGCTGGCAACCAGATCATCGGCGGAACACCTCAGTTTGCCGGAGATCCTAACCCGCATTCACTGGTTGGTTTCTCAACCAGCATCCGTTACAACAAATGGAGCTTTACCATGAACATGGGTGGTGCTTTCGGATTCCTGATCTACAACAACACGGCAACATCTGTAACCAATATCGCAGGTATTGCACAGGGTCGTAACATTGACCTGGCTGCCTATAATTCAAAAGAAGGTATCGCTAGTGGTGTAGGTGCTTCTACCCGTTTCCTTGAAAAAGGTGATTACTTCAAAATGAGAAACATTTCCGTACGTTATAATATCGGTAATGCAGGTAAATACATCAAGAACCTGACTGCCTTTGTTAGCGGAACCAACTTGTTTGTGATTACTAAATTCACTGGTTTTGATCCAGAGGTGAATATCGACAAAAGCAATAACTCTTATCCTTCAAGATCTATTGAATATGTTCCTTATCCAACTCCAAGAACCATCACTTTTGGATTTAATTTCACTTTATAATCAATACCAAAAAACAGAAGTATGAAACTATATAATAAGATAACGAAATTTGCAGCCCCGGTAATTGCAGTCTTGGCAATGTCGGGATGTACCAAACTCGATGAGAGTTTGGGTAGTACCCTTACCAACAGCCAGGTGTCCAATGCCCTGGGAAGTGCGGGTACCGGATTACTGCTTTCAGCAGCTTATGCAGATCTGGGTGGTCCGTTAACGAGTCAGGATCAGGTGTTCTCCCTCATGGAAAACACAACCGATGAATCTCTGGTACCTACCCGTGGTGGTGACTGGGATGATAACGGTGTATGGCGTGTATTGCACAACCATACCTGGAATGCAGATCATGGTCAAATCCTGAGTGTGTTCAACTCACTGAATAAAATCAACTTTGACGCCACCAACGTACTGGGCTTTAACCCAAGTAAAGGGCAGGCGGCTGAAGCACGTTTCATCAGAGCACTGGCTTTGTATTACCTGCTGGATCTGTATGGTCAGTATCCTATCAGAAACCCGGGTGATAACCTGTTGTTGGCTCCTGAAGTAAAATCAGGCGCTGCCGGTGGCGATTTTATCATCTCCGAATTAACCGCTATCCTGCCTGATTTACCAACTGGTAACGGTAGTGATAAGGCAAACCCTGATGCAGCCAGAACATTGCTGATGAAATGTTACCTGCAAAGAGGTACCTGGGCTAACCGCGCAGCACCCACTTTTGCAGCGGCTGATATGGCACAGGTGATTGCACTGGGAAATACGATCATGTCAAGCGGTAAGTATTCTTATGCTGCTAACTACTTTGATAATTTCAATCCTAAGAACGATAACTCACCAGAAGCCATCTTCCGTTACAACAATACGGCTGGTGTTGGTGCCAACAACTCAGGTATCGGTGCCCGTTGGAATATGACCCTGCACTACAATTCCTACACACCCAATAATCCGAATGCCGGCTGGAATGGTTTCTCAACCATTGGTAGCTTTTATTCAGCATTTAATACTTCTGTAGTTCCTACTGCCTATGGCCCTGCTGATACAGTATTGGACGGCAGATTGGGTGGACGTAACTATCAGAATTCAAAAACCATTTCCGGTATCAATCCTGGTTTCCTCGTAAACCAGCAGTATAATGAAAATGGTGTTCCAGAAAAAGACAGAAAAGGGAATCCACTGGCTTTCGTAAAAGACATCGCCAGCAATATGATTGAAACCGGATCCAACCTGGAAGTTACCGGTATCCGTGTGGTAAAATATGTACCAGACTATACACAATATGGTGGTGGTCCTGCAGGTAATGACCTGATGATCTTCCGCTATCCTGATGTGGTTCTGATGGTGGCTGAAGCCAAACAAAGAACCGGTGATGCTGCTGGTGCCCTGACTCTGGTGAATGCACTGAGAGCTGCCAGAAATGCCGCTCCTCTGGTTACCATGGCATTGGTTAATACCAGTAACGTAGAAGACCCCAACACTTTGTTAGCGGAAAGAGGTCGTGAACTGTACTGGGAAAGTGTTAGAAGAACCGACTTACAGCGTTTCGGTGTTTACCTGAAACCATGGGAGTACAAACCTAACGATGATCCCAAGAACCTCCTCTTCCCGGTTCCTAACCAGGCATTGGCTGCGAATCCAAACCTGAAACAGAATCCTGGCTACTAATTGATTAGTTTGAAAAATTCATAACGACAAAGACCCGAAAGGGTCTTTGTCGTTTTAGTACCTGTCTGTTTTGGCTTTTCATTAAGTTCGAATTAAAATTTTCGTATCCGCATTTCCATACTGCTATCTTATCCCTTTATAACGTCTATTTAAGAGATAAAAAACTAACTTCGGTATGTTTTTTTGGCACCTATTTTCCATTGCTTTTCTATTCCTGAACCACCATGCTAAAAACCATACGCAATACCTGCTTATTATTTGTTTTTCTTTTTTTTATTTCCTGTCAGCACCAAAACGGAAAGACCTTATTTGAACTGATGGACCATACCGGTATCCAGTTCCGGAATGACGTGGAAGATGGTCAGAAAGAGAATAGTTTTCTGTTCCGAAACTTTTACAATGGGGGCGGTGTAGCCATCGGAGACATCAACAATGATGGACTGCCCGATGTGTTTCTGACCTCCAACATGGGAGAAAACAAACTCTATCTCAACAACGGCAATTTTAAGTTTACGGATATCACGCCAAAATCCGGCATGAAACAGGATAGCATGTGGAGCACCGGGGTTGTATTTGCCGATATCAACAATGATGGTTGGCTGGATATCTATGTTTGTAATTCAGGACATATGTCCAATGGAAACCGCCGCAACAAATTATACATCAATAACCATGACCTGACATTTACCGAATCGGCGGCCAAATACGGGCTGGATCACAAGGGTTATACCACGCAGGTTTCCTTTTTCGATTATGACCTGGATGGTGACCTGGATTGTTTTATGATCGACAATAGTCCGATACCCGTCAACCAGCTGGGTTTCAATAATAACCGCGACCTCCCGGAAAACCAGTGGAAAGTGGGCGAATTCCTGAAAGGGGGTGGCAATCATTTGTTCAGAAACGACAACGGGCATTATACCGAAGTCACTACCGCTGCCGGTATACATGCCAGCCTGATCAGTTTCGGACTGGGTATTTCAGTGGGAGACATCAACGGGGATGGTTACCCGGACATCTATGTTTCCAACGATTCCTATGAAAGGGACTATCTCTATGTAAACCAGAAAAACGGAACCTTCAAGGATGAATTTGAAGACAGGATCAAACACACCAGTTTCTCCTCCATGGGTTCAGACCTGGCAGACGTGAACAATGACGGACTCCCGGATATTTTCAATACGGATATGCTGCCGGATATCGACTACCGGTTAAAGACCACGGGCGCATTCGATAACATCGATCTGTTCAATACCAAACTGAAAACCGGTTTCTATTACCAGTATGTGAAAAATTGCCTGCAGCTGAACAACAAGGATGGAAAATTCAATGAAACAGGAAACTATAGCGGCATATCCGCATCAGACTGGAGCTGGGGTGCGCTGATGTTTGATATGGACAATGATGGATACAATGATATCTATGTATGCAACGGGATCAACCGGGATGTGACCGATCTGGACTTTATTGAATTTTTTGCCAATGATGTGATCCAGAAAATGGTGCTTACGGGAAAGAAACAGAATGTGGATGAAGTATTGCGGCACATACCCAGGAACCCATTATTGAACAAGGCCTTTCACAACCAGAAGGATCTGCGTTTTGTAGATATGGCAAAAGCCTGGGGTTTTTCACAACCCAGTTATTCCAATGGCGCCGCCTACGGAGACCTGGATAATGACGGTGACCTGGATATGGTGATCAATAATGAGAACCAGGAGGCATTTGTATACAAAAACAATAGCCGTGAAATCAATCATAACCACTACCTCGGGTTGAAATTGAAAGGAACGGGTAACAACACTTTCGCCATCGGCACCAAGATCAACCTCTATCGCAACAAGGAGAT
>JAGWTX010000114.1 GCA_028875955.1 Bacteroidota bacterium
AACAATTCTGTCGCCTGGTCCAGGGTATTCACCAATTGCAGTGTTATGATAGAAGAGTTTCCATCCATTGCTCCATCGGGTGTGCCGCCGGGAAATTGATCATTCCAATCTACAAAGCTCCACCACTTCATGGGGCCCAGCATATTTTTCTGTTTGTCCAGGTGTTTTTCAAACCAGTCCAGTACCCCGATGGCAGGAACCAGGAACTGAGAAAGAAATGCATCATCTTTTCGCTGCATCCAGTAATCATGCAGCATCGAAACCCAGAAAAGAGAAAAGGGAGGGATCACCTGCAAACGGCTGCTGGGATATCTTCCCTGTGTAAGTCCTTCGGGTACACGGGAATGATAAAAATCCAGCAGGGCTTTGCGCATCAGCCTGTCATCACCGGTAACATACAGCGAAATCAGGGATTGTATCCGGGTATCCCCTTCGTATTGAAGCTGCTCATAATAAGGACAATCGAAATAAGTTTCGCCCGCACAGAGTTGTGCGGTGCGCCAACCAATATCCCAGATCTGTTTCAGCGAGGCATCGTTACTGCTGAAAGAAGCTTTCACCGTAAACGGATAACCATTGGTTGAACCATACAGGTCATCAAGGATAAGCGGTTCATCACCTGTTGTGATATCCAGTTGCAGGTATCGGTAGGTCCTTTGCCATAAGGGTCTGAAATGCCGGTTATCACCACCATCGGGTAAAAAGATATCATAATTGCCCCTGATGGTCTTACCGGTGATATCATTCCTGTTTCCTTTCTGACCATCCGGTGCAAACAAGGCTTCTGCATAAGTGAGTTGAATTTTGGAACCCTTACCCTTGCTCACCCATAATTCGGGATAGGCCACCGTATTGTAGGTCTGATCTAACAGCAGGGTGACTGTCTGATGGGCAGCAATGCCAAGCGGTTGTCCGCCTTTCAGAAAATTGCCATCTGTTCCGATTCCCGTTGCTTTGCGCAGAACCGGAATCCGTTGCAACTGCTCTTTCATAAATGGAATATTCCTGGGTGCCAGTGTCCAGAGGTTATCGGATCCATATCCGGCGGGAACGGGGTTTGCGATTTTTTTTACCGGCAGCCAATGGGTATCCGAAAAATTGGGTTGTTCCCAACCCCAGGGGTAAGCTGCCGCGTTGAGTTCATCGCCCGGGCCGATTACCATATACGTGCGCAATTTGGCAGCATTGTCTGTAGAACAGGGTTGATAGGCAAGATCATGTAACACCTTCCAGCCTTCCCTTGTATTGACGATTTTTTCATTCTCCGAATCTCCCTGAACCAGAAATGCCGTCTGGTTAGAGACCTGGGCAACGGGGGCATAGGTTCCCATATTCCAAACCAGGGCCGCAATCGTGTTGTTACCACTGGTCAGCAATGGAGCAATATCCACCGATTCAAAATACCAGTTATACAGGTCTCCCCTTGCCGGGCCGCTCAGAACCGGTTTTCCGTTCACAAACAAACGATACCGGTTATCTGCTGATACATGAATGACAAATGTGGATGGGATCGTTTGAATGGAAAATGTTTTCCGGAAATGATAGACACCATAATCCCTTTGTGGAACATCGGGACAGGTTACCCAGGAAGCCGACCATCCCCCGCGTAACAATTTCGGGTTAACACCCGCTTCTTTTTGTGAAAAGGCGGTGAGACATGGCAGTCCCATGCAAAACAGCAGAAGGATTCGAAAACGGATTATTTGCATGCGCTTGAAATTTATTAACGTGTCAGTTTTCTGATCAGGTTTACTTCATCCTGTCTGTAGGGTGTTCCATCAGGGAAGAATATGTCATGAAACCATTCAACAGGTTGTGCACCATCCGGCATGGGTGTGTCCCATGCATAAATCGTATTGGTTTTACCGCTGACAAAACCCCAGTTGATGGCACCTACCTGTTCCTTTTTCAACAGGGGCATGATATTTGAAAAACGGCTGTTTCTTGTTCTGGCCATGTATTCGGTACAAATCAATGGCTTACCATGTGTCTTTAACAATTCAATGACCCGTTTGTGCAGGGAAGACTCTTCATAGTTGTGATAAGTAATGATATCAGAATTCAGCGATTGAAAAGCATTTAACTTTTCAAAATCCCATGCCCAGATACCTGCACTGACAGGCTGGTCCGGATCAACAGCCCTGGCCCATTCAAACACCTTCTGAAGCAAAGGGAGGCTGCTGTCTTTTTTACCGCTGTTTCCGGGTTCGTTGTATAAATCCCATAATAAGATCCGTTTATCGTGTGCAAAATGGGTAAGTACCGCTTTTACATATTTCTCCAAACGCGGAAACTGTGCGGGATCGCTGGAGGCTGCCTGACCCGGATCCTGCATCCAGCCAGAATTGTGTACCCCTGTTTTGGGGGCAGGTTGCTTGCCGGTCTTGGGTTCTTTGTTCCAGCAATCATCAAAAAATACAAAGATGGGTTCAATCTTATGCCGGGATGCAATGGTTAAAAAACGATCTACCCGGTTGATAAAACCAGCCGGGTCTTCCTGCCAGGCAAGATTGTGCAGAAATACACGCATGGTATTAAAACCGATTTTTTCAGCCCAGCCCAACTCTTTATCAATCGTGGTTGGATCAAAGCTATCCGCCTGCCACATTTCAAGCTGGTTGATGGCCGTTGCCGGGATATAATTGGCACCTGCCAGCCATTGATGAGCAGCATACCAGGTATTGGCTTTTTCAACAGACCATACTTTACCCTGTGCCAGTGCAAACTGTAAGGGAAGAAAACCCAGGATGGCAATAATGTATTTGAAAATATTAGCAAGACTTTTCATACACCTGACAATTATATTTTATTTGGTTACAAAAAAATGATAGGTTCCGGAACCAAGTTCAGCAACCCGGTATCCTTTTGCCCCATTTTGTTGCGTACCATTAAATGAAAACGATTTCCCGGATTCTGTTACCGTATCAGTGGCCGTTGCCGGAACAAAAACGGTGGATCTTGTATTGGCAGGAATGACCACATCCATTTCCAGACCTTTCTCTGTTGTTTTCCAGGAACAGGCAAGTGTGCCATACAATGTTTGCAAGGATCCGGAAGCCTGTGTAAACCCTCCACCCAAATGGGGCTGGATTTTGCTGTGCAGATAACCGGGGCCATCTTCATAGGTATCCAAACCTACCATAACCCGATACATCCAGTCGCCGATTGCGCCATAGGAATAATGGTTATAGGAATTCATCGATGGCACTTCAAATGTACCGTTGGGTTTTATGCCATCCCATCTTTCCCAGATCGTTGTGGCGCCCATTTTTACGGGATATAACCAGGAAGGATATTTTTCCTGCAGCAATAAAGTATAGGCCAGATCCGTATGACCAAACCTGGTTAATACATGACAGAGATAAGGTGTGCCCAGAAAACCCGTAGTGAGATGGTTGCCATAACTCTTCACGTTGGCCACCAACCGATCTGCAGCCTGCTCCCTCAAGTTCTCGGGCAGCATATCGAAATTCAAAGCCAGCACATAGGCCGTTTGTGTACCCGATACCAGTCTGCCATTGGGAGTAACATATTCACGCATAAATGCCGCTTTCACTTTTTGCAGGAGTTGCTCATAATGGGCAACTTCTTCGGTTTTCCCAAGCACTTTCGCAGCATCGATCAATAATTGTGTGGAATGTGCATAGAAACATTGGGCAATCAGGTTTTTATCCGTTACCGCCGCTCTGCCGCTGTTGTCATCTTCCGGGCTGTAAAATAACCAGTCTCCGAAATGTGTGCCAGTATTCCAAAGATCCTGAACACTTACTTCCTGCATGTAATTTACCCAGGCTTTCATACTGGCAAACTGGTTGGCAAGGATCTCCTTATCTCCATATGCCAGATACATGTTCCAGGGAATGATATTGGCCACATCGGCCCAACCGGCAGAACCGGAAGAACGCGCTCCCAGCACATTCGGAATCACATGGGGAACCGAACCGTTGGGTAACTGATCCGCTGCCACATCTTTCAGCCATTTGCTGAAGAAATTATGGACATTCATATTAAAAGCCGCCGTGCGGGAAAATACCTGTGCATCACCTGTCCAACCGAGACGTTCATCCCTTTGCGGACAGTCGGTGGGCACATCAATAAAATTGCCTTTCTGTCCCCATTGTATGTTATGCTGTAACTGGTTCACCAATTCATTGGATGAATGAAAAGTTCCTGTGGGTGTCATATCAGAATACAAGGCAACGGCAGTGAAATTTTCGGGTTTGATTTCACCGGGATATCCTTCCAGCCTGATAAACTGAAATCCATGCCAGGTAAAATGCGGCTCGAATTCTTCCTCTCCATCTCCCTTAAGCACATATTTATCCTGGGCTTTGGCACCCCTTAAATTATCGGTATAAAAATTACCGGTCTTATCCAGCACTTCCGCGTGTGAGACAACAATCGTATCCCCGGCTTTACCCCTGACTTTTATTTTTACCCAGCCAACCAGGTTCTGACCAAAGTCAATCACTTTTTCACCCTTGGGTGTTGTCAGGATCCTTACCGGTTGAAAGGTTTCTTTCTTTTTGACCAATTCGTTATACGTGGCCACCAATACGTCCATCGGTGCATTTTCAATACCTACTCCGGACCAGTTACTGTCATCATACCCCGGGAGGGTCCAACCGGTTTTTTCCATTCTTGCATCATCGGTTTCCCCATTATAAATTTCTGCATACCGGATCTCTCCTGTTGAAGATTTCCAGCTTCCGTCTGAAAAAACGGTTTCTTTTGTTCCATCCGTGTAGGTAATTTCCAATTGAAACAAAAGGGCGATATCCTTACCATATACATCATTGTGATTGGTAAAGCCAACGGTTCCCCGGTACCAGCCACTACCCAACATAACGCCAATGGCATTATTGCCTTTCGTGAGGAGAGAAGTCACATCATACACCTGGTATTGTAATCTTTTCTGATAGGCTGTCCAGCCCGGTGTAAAATAGGCATCGCCGATCCGCTGCCCATTGATCTGTGCTTCATATAACCCGTGGGCGGTTATATAGGCAGTTGCGGAAAGAACCTGTTTTTTTGTCTGAAAGGTTTTACGGAAAAGCGGACTGGGACGAAGGATACTGTCTTCGGGATACCCGGGTACAATCCATTTGGCTTTCCAGTCGTTGCTGTGTAAAAACCCCATGTGAAATCCTGCCATTTCACTGGTTACCGGTTCGGCATGCTGGTTATCCCAGACAGTTACCTGCCAGTCGTATTGGGTATCGCTTTTCAAGGGAGAACCTCCATAAGGGATCCATACGGATGCAGCAGACAGGATCTTACCTGAGCGCCAAACCGGTTTTTTATGATTGGCAGCAGGGAATACGACAATCTCATACGCTTTTTGCAACAGGTTTCGCTGATCACCGGACAGCTCCCAACTGAACCTTGGCAAAGTTTCACCTACGCCAATCGGATTAGTTTTATTTTCTGTCTGAAGATGTTCGATACGGGTCTGTGCAAAGATTGAGTTACAAAGGAAAAGTATGGGTAATCCCATACAAAGGATTTTTTTCATGGCAGCAACTTTTGATAAGAATGATAATGGAACAAAACCGAAAGCTATGTTTTCCGTATACAAAACCATCATGAACTGTACTGGCTATCCGAACAGGTCAGGGTTCTCTGATGCGTAAAATTTTTCCCTATCCATCCTATAAGAAATTATCGGCATCCCTGTAAGCCTGGATCAGGGCCAACTCCCCTTCTTTTCCCGGTTTGGCGATACCATGTTCCATTCCGAGGATTCCGGTATAGCCCTTTTCATAAATATGTTTGAAAATATTCTTATAGTTCATTTCACCGGTGCCGGGTTCTTTTCTGCCCGGATTATCCCCGATTTGAAAATAACCGATTTCGTCCCAGGCCCGATCCATCCCGGCAATGATATTGCCTTCATTTCTCTGCATATGGTACATATCGAACAATATTTTACAGGCCGGACTGTTCACGGCCTTACAGATGGCATAGGTCTGGTCGGAATGCCGCAGGAAAAGATCAGGGGTATCACTGAGCGGTTCCATAACCATTACCAATCCATGGGGTTCCAGAATTTCAGCTCCGATCCGCATGGATTCGATCACATGGGCAGTCTGAAAACCCATGGGTAATTTTCTTTCATAATTTCCGGGCACAACCGTGATCCATTTGGCATGACAACGTTTGGCCACATCCACCGAAACCTTGCAGTACTGGATAAATTTGTCTCTCCAGGCTTTATCCGTTCCTGTCAATGATGTGGAAAGGGGCCAATTATCAAACTGGTTTACAAAAACACCCATACGCATGCCCAGTTTCTCCATCGCATCACCGATCTTTTCTTGTTCTTCCGGTATCCGGCTCATCATGCCATTGTCTTCCACAGCACGAAAACCAACACTATGTGCAAACTTGATCTGATCGATAAAATCCGGACCGGCCAGGTTTTTAAACATTCCGTCATGGATGGCGTATGGCAAGTGGAAAGGGGTATTATTATCGAGTATCTCCCTGGAGGGTTTGGCAGCATAGATACCGGAAGCAGCCAGAACAGATCCGCTGGCCAACAAAGTCTGCTGCATAAATTTTCTTCTTTTCATAAATTGGTTTTTGGTGTTTAAATTTACTGATAACCCAGTATAAACGAACAACTTTGTATAAATCAGCTATTTGCTTTCTCCCCTTTTTACTAACAGTGCTTTTCACCCTTGGGCAACCCCGGAAATTCCGATTTACCGAAACAAAAATGGGTTCCCCGTTTCATATCATTCTTATCGATGAGGATTCTGCAAAAGCATCGGCCATTGCCAGGTCCTGTTTTCAAATGGTGGATTCATTCAACCGGCTTTTTAGTGATTATGATACCACCAGTGAACTCAGTAAACTGAATGCACAGGCAGGTAAACATCCTGTAAAAATATCCTCCGGATTGTGGGATATGATTCAGCTTTCAAAAAAAGCCTACCAGTTGAGCAAAGGTGTTTTTGATATTACAGTTGCCCCACTAAGTTCTGTTTGGAGAAAAGCCAGAAAATACAACCAGTTCCCGGATGAAAATCTGCTCAAAAGCACCCGGAGATGGATTGGTTTTTCAAAACTGGTGCTCGATTCACTGGAACACAGTGTGTATCTCCCTTTCAAAGGGATGCGGCTGGATCTGGGAGGTATCGCCAAAGGGTATACCGCAGAAAAACTGGTGCGGTTTATTCAAAGCAGGGGCATACAAAAATGTCTGGTGGATGCCGGAGGAGATATGGTGATGGGTGAAGCTGCTGCAAACAGCGGGGGATGGACCATTGGCGTCAATATCCCCGAAACAACAGATGAATTATTACCTGATAAATTACAGCTGCAAAACAAAGCGGTGGCTACATCCGGGGATGCCTATCAGTACATCGCACATAACGGGAAAAAATACTCACATATCATTAACCCGCTAACTGG
>JAGWTX010000115.1 GCA_028875955.1 Bacteroidota bacterium
TTAAATACCAGCAGGAAAACAATGAAGCTAAACATCATGATAAAAAGGCTCGCTATCAGGATGGTGACAACAAGATCTTGTTTTTCTTTTTGCATAGTATTAGGGATACGGATATGCCGGAATATAAAAAAATGGATAAAATACGGGGAACGAAATGATACAGTTTGAAACCGAAAAATTCAAGCTGGTTCTTCATGATAAAGTCGTGAAGCGAAAAAACGATACAAGTACCTGAGAAAAAGATAGATACCCCGAAAGCAATCCAGAAACCGGGTTCCGATATCAGCAGTGTGGATGTTTCATCATCCGAAATAAATTTCAGATAAATATACACTTGCGCAATGGCTGAGAGTAAAAAACCGGATATGGCCAGGCTTACCACTAAATAAGCCTGTTTGTTTGCAGCAAAGAGAAAACCCGCCATAAAATTCAGGGTGACCCCAATGATGAGATACAGGACGATTTTTTTGATTACCCGGTTGCCAAGCAGATGATAGAAAATATAATTATAAAAAATGTACTCCAGGATACTGATGAAATAATAGAAAGTTACATTGGGTCTGTTTGCATCCAGGTAGATCTGGTAAGCTACCAGTAATTCCGATAAGAAAATAAAAGCCAGATAGGGAAGAAACCATTTCATAAACCCGGGCTTTAAATACGGGTAGTAGATTAATGCCACCACCAGACTCAGGAATTCAAAGAGTATATGAATATGAGGCATCATTTGGGAAGAATATCTTACAAAATATTGGATATGCTTTCCAAATTATAAAAACGGTTCTAAGCAGACAACCGTTTTTACACCCATTTTTTGGGTACTTATACTTAGTTTGCGGAAAAGGGTTCTGCCTGTTTGGACAGTAATAGTCTGTTTTCCAATAATTTATTACTATGGAAGGCTTCCAGTTCCTTCCTCAGCTGTTGATCCTGTTCAGCTGACCAGTCTTTAAGATAAGGCTTCATATCGGGTTTCCCGGCGTCTACCCAGGCTGTATACCAGAAATCGGCAATCTGATCAGCCGAATGCAACAGTTGTGCATTGATGGAATTGTGCAGGGAAGCTGCATAGGCTTTGGCAAAGGCGGATGTAAAGGATTTGGATTCCTTTCCACGCCGTATCTGAATCCGGTATTTCTGATCGTCTGTAAACTGTTTACTCACTTCCTTTTCCTTTTCCAGCATTTCGGGAACCAGGGATGCCGACCGTCGAACTGCAGCCCAGATGGCTTCAGCCGGATTTTTCAAATAGCTCGCTTTGTGCTCGGAACTTAACTGGTAGTTACCGATTTCAATTTCCGGTATCATACTCTCCCAGAGACTATGCAAACCTTTCTGATCTGTCAGCTGTCCGTCGTAATTGACCGTAGTATGCAGCGGAACATTTGCATCTCCGATATAATGCCCCAAATCTGCTGCATAATACAGGATACTGTCAATTTTCTGTCTTTTAAAGGCATTTGTCAGTTTCTCCAGTGTAAATACAACCTGATAAGGCACATATCCATATTTCAATAAGCTGTCCTTTGTATACTTCTTTACCGCATCATTCCAGTAAAGCGGCATGGATGGAGTGGATGCATTTTCGAAGATTTCCAGATCGATAAAATGCCTGGTCGCCTCCGTACTGTCTTCATTTCTACGCAAATCGGGTCTTGGGGCATTGGATACCAGGTATTCTTTGTGCTGGTAAAAAAAAGGGAGGATCTCACCGGGCAGTTCATAGATAGCCAATTGATTAACAGTTCTGTGTACCAGAAAACCCCAGCTACAGCAAAACACCAGTAAAGCCGACAAACAAAAAACCGGTAACCCTTTTTTTATCCAATACATGCTGCGACTGATTTAATTAAGTGAGCAAATGTATCTTTTTTGCCAGTTTCCCTGTAATAAATAGGTGAAGAATGCTACTAACCTGCTGAATGATTGCAATATTTTACAATTATATTTGAATATAACTTATCTCATATGAACAAAATTCTAGAATTAGCACACCTAAAAAAATATTATACCACCCAGAAAGCCGTGGATGATGTTAGCTTTTCCATTGAAAAAGGAAGCATTTTCGGGTTACTGGGTCCCAATGGAGCAGGTAAAACCACTTTGCTTCGGATGATCACCGGCATATTTTATCCGGATAGTGGCCATATCCAGTTTGACGGAAAGACTTTTGATCCGTTAAATGACATCATTAAGATCGGATATATGCCGGAGGAAAGGGGCTTGTACAAGAAAATGAAGATTGGTGACCAGGCTTTGTATCTGGCCAGGTTGAAGGGGCTGAGCAAGCAGGAAGCCATGGAAAAAATAAAATTCTGGTTCAAGCGGCTTGAAATGGAAAGCTGGTGGAACAAAAAGATCGAGGACCTCAGCAAGGGCATGAGCCAGAAACTTCAGTTTGTCATTACGGTCTTACACGAACCCAAACTGATTATACTGGATGAGCCTTTCAGCGGTTTGGACCCGGTAAATGCAAACCTGATCAAAGATGAAATATACGGACTGGCGCAAAGAGGCAGTACGGTTATCTTTAGTACGCACCGGATGGAACAGGTGGAAGAGATCTGTGACCATATCGTTTTGGTAAACCTCGGCAGAAAGATCCTGGATGGCACTGTGAATGATGTCAAACAACAATTCAAGGAAAACAAATTTCATATCCGTCTGAGCGAAGTGCCTTCCAACCTCTCCAACACTTCTTTTAAGCTGGTAGATCAGAAAGCCAATGAGCTGACCGTTAAGATAGAAAACGGATTCAAAAGCAATGATGTATTGCAATATTTCATCCAGTCGGGAATGACGATCGAATCCTTTCATGAAATCCTTCCCTCCCTGAATGACATCTTCATCAACCTCGTAGAAGGCACCAAAGCCACTACACGTGCTTTTCAGAAAGAAACCCATTGATCCATCCTCATTTAGAAACCATTGCAAACTGTTTTTTTATGAATAAAACTTTCTTGATTATCCAACGGGAATATATCACCCGTGTAAAAAATAAAAGATTCGTTCTTACCACCCTGTTAATGCCTTTGCTGATCGTAGGTTTTATCGCGGCCACCACCTACATGTCAATCAAAGGGAAGGATGAACACAAAATTGCCATGATCGATGAAAATGGCTTTTTTAAAGGGAATATAAAGGACACCAAACAACTGACCTTTGAATTCCCCACGGACGTGGATACCAGTAACTATTTGAAGAAAGGGTATACCGATATCATCCTGATACCCAGATTCAAGGCAGGTGATAAAATGACCTATCTGATCCGTTCCAGGAAAAGAATCAGCATCACTACGGAATCTGCCATTTCTGAACGCATCAACAATGCCATTGAAGACAATATGCTGCAGGGCGCCGGAATCAATAAAGCTGAACTGGATTCGATTCATGTACAATCGCAATTCGCTGAACTGAAAGCTGTAGAGGAAAATGAAGGCGGAGCCAAGGAGAGCAATGCCGCTTTATCATATGGGATCGGTTTTGGCAGTGGCATGCTCATCTATATCACCATGTTCATCTACGGTGCCATGGTAATGCGGGGCGTGATGGAGGAAAAAACCAACCGGATTGCAGAAGTCATGGTTAGCAGCGTTAAACCATTTCAGTTGATGACAGGTAAGATTGTAGGGATCGGTGCAGTGGGTCTTACCCAGTTTCTGATGTGGGTGGTACTCATTGTCGGCCTTACGACTGCTGCACAGGCATTTGTTCCGCATGATGTGATGGAACAGGTTAAAAACCTGCAACAGGCCAACGGGCAATTACCCGGCGGGGGCATGATGAAAGCAGGCGAAGCCGCACAACAGATTTACAAGGTTCAGCATACCATCAGCACTGCGAACTGGCCTGTTATCATTGGATGTTTTATCTTTTATTTCCTGGGAGGTTATTTGTTCTATGCAGCATTGTTCGCTGCGGTAGGCAGTGTGGTCAATGAAGATCCACAGGATGCACAAAGCCTGATGCTGCCGATCACCATGCCGATCATCTTTTCCTTTATCATCATGAGCAATGCCGTACAGGACCCCAGCACACCCATGGCAGTTTGGGCAAGTATCATTCCATTTAGCTCGCCCATGGTCATGATGGCCAGGATCGCCTATGGCATACCCGGAACCGTACCCTACTGGCAACTGGCATTGAGTATGGTTTCCCTCATTGGTGGGTTCCTGTTGACCACCTGGATGAGTGCAAAAATTTACCGTACCGGAATTCTGCTGTATGGTAAAAAGATAAGCTGGAAGGAAATGGGTAAATGGGCATTTAGAAGAAATTAAGCTGCCAATTAATACAATGCCGCATCATTACCGAATATTTTCTCTAATGCTGCGGCATTTTTATGTTACTGTGCCAGGGATATCCGGACATTGACTCCGGCCCTTGTATTGGTAATAGGTGCGGAGGTGGAAATATACGGGATCACTTTCCGCTGATCAAAGAACAGTTTGATATTGATCCGGCTATTCAACACATAGTCAATGGAAGGCTGGATGGATATTTCTTTTTGTCCTCCTGTGCCATAGGCATTGGCCTGGTCCAGACGGCTGTTGCTGTTGGCCACATCCCGCATCGACAGATCCAGTCTTACATTCAGGTCATTCTGTGCGTTCTTGCCCTTACTGCCCGGCAGGTTAAACGGTAGCCGCACCCCTTTCTTTTTGAAACCGGCACCAAAAGTCCATTCGGTACTCTGGCTTTCGCTAAGCTGGTAATCGATCAGACTCAGACTCAGCTGCCGGCTCTTGCTGTATTTAAAACTCAGATTCAGCTGGTTTATGGTGGTTACATCGACTCCGATCAGGGGCTCAAAACTTTCTTTCATGGTTATATTGGGCACCAGGAAGAATGGGATATAGTTCCCGCTCACGGTATCAATAAACCCGGGCGCACTAAACCGGAATGGATCCTGGTACAGCAGGGCGCTGTTAAAACTATTCATGCTTAAGGTACCATTGTATCCATGCGTGATCACGATATTGCTGAAAATGGAAGCCAGTGCCGGGAATTTGCTTAACCCCGTATAACTCAGTTTCCAATTGGGTTTGGGCAGGATTCCCCCAAAAGGATTGGAACTGATATTTTTATTGGACTGCCGGATCAGGGGTATCGTATTGGGATCCTTTTTGGTATAGGCAGCCAGGAATGCGGGAACGAGTACATCCTGTGCATACCGGCCATAACCGGTCGCATACCCATCCGCTGCGAATTGCTGACCAGCGGGTAATTTTTGCCAGTAGGGATTTTGCGCAGCTACCCGTTTACTGATGATCAGCCGGTTGTTTTCAAATTCCTTGAAAGTGGCAGAAATCTCGTTGGGGTTGTGTTTGCCGAATAAGGTATTAAATGAAATATAGGAAACTTCAAATCCTCCACTGGCCAAAGGATTCAGGTGACGCAGTCCTGCACTACCCGTTGTATCTTTAAAGAGTTCGGAATATTCTTTTGAGAATGTTTTATCCAGGTTGATGTCGATCAGCAACTCACGGATCGGTTCCAGCTGCGCCGTTATGCTCAACCGCTGGTTATAGGATTGTCGGAACAAAAAGTTGAAGGTACTGTCTCTGGTTATCAGCCCCTGTGCCGCTTTCTGGTTCAACCAGGAAGTATCAGGCTGTTTACCGAATACATAATCCAATCCGGGTGCCATGGACTTCCAGTCCTGTCCCAAAGCAGTCGTGCTATCCATATAACCGGGCACCCGGCTATTATAATTCTGTGAGTACTGGATATTCACATTCCTCACCATGGTAAGCAGTTTACCGGCAGCACGGGTTAACCCATTCAATTCTTTGGGTTCATTCGCTTTCTGCAGGCGTGCCGCAATTCGTTCATCCCTTTTCTGTTTCCGCCATTTCTTTAAAGCCTCTCTTCTTTTTTTCCCTTTCAAACCCTTGACCACTTCCGCCTTTGTCGGGATCTCTTTCCCCAGCGCTGTTTCATTTTTTTTGGGATCCTTTACACCGGGTAAGGGCTTGGGTGCATTTTTGGGTTTGGGGGGAGGTACATTGTCGATGGCCCGCAACCATTTGGATTTTGCATACAGGCTGGCAAAATTAAATTGTGCTGTCAGGTTATTCTCCTGCGAATTTTCAATCGTATTTCCCAGGTTGAGGGCAAGCCTGCTGGCACCAATCCAGTTATAGGAAGTGGCATAGGTATACCTTGCATTGATCCAGTCTGTCATGGGAAATTTATTCAATGGCAGGCTATATCCCAAAATGGCTTTCTGCTGATAAAGCGTATTCCTGCCTCCTTTGAAAAAATTCCGGCGAACCGTATCTTTTTTTGCCTTGGTATCCAGCAATCCATAAGGTTCATCGATCCTGGCATTATTGGTTGCGTTAAAATCCAGGTTGAGCGACCTGGACAAATCCCATCGCAAACCATAATACCTGTCGAAAGTGAAATATTTATCATAGGTCGTGTCCACCCTTTCCACCTTGCTGTCGATGGTATTCACAACCCTTGGTATAAATTGTCCGAATTGCCGGTTGATATCCGCGCGGAAACTCAGGAAACTCGGTTTGAAATTAAAATTGAAATCCCTTAACAGTGCCAGCCAGGGGGTTTGTGTTCTGATCAGTTTTTTAAAGGGTTCTACATATTTGGTCGGATTGAGATAAGTATAGCCAAAACCGCCCCTTTGTTTGGTAACCGTATTCTGCAGGATCACCGGACTGCTTTGCGTGATCTGCGAATAGGCATAACTGAAATCAAAATTGCTCAGACGGAACAAACCGGGTTTGTTGCTGGCAGACATAAAATGGACATTGGTGAAATTCAGGGTCTTGATCGTTGTTTGATCAACAGCCGCCTTTCGTATCGAATCCTGTTTGTCTTTGGGCGCCGCTTTAAGTTTTTCCTTATATAATACATCCAGGTCAAACGGATCATATTGGGGTGTCAGGATCGTACGGTTGATACTGGCATAAACGGGCAGCACCAGTCTTGCTTTTTTGGGGACCAATTTACCTGCATCGATACTGGCAGCAACATCAAATTGAACCAGGTTGTCTTTGGCCCGTTCATTCACCCTTTGTTCAATGGTTCCGAAACCCTGTGTATGGGTATTGGCTGACAGGGAAACGGTACCGAGATCTGCCAATGTCATATCTACCCGTCCCAGGGCAGCCCATCCCCCATTTTCATCCAGTTCGGACAAACGCAGTTCGTTCACCCAGACTTCGCTATTCACCACCTGTCCATCCGGTTTCAATGGATTCTCGATGGCAACCATGATACCCGTTACGTCGCCCAGGTTGGGATTACCTAAAATGGAAATGGTCTTATTATCCAACGCCTGTCTGTAAATAGTTGAGATAGATGCATTCGAACTGTTTCTTTTCAGCTTCAGGTCAATCAATGCCCTCAATGAAATGTCAAGGTTGTTTTCGGTTGGCCA
>JAGWTX010000116.1 GCA_028875955.1 Bacteroidota bacterium
TTTCCATGCTGATCCCGGTATTGGTGGCACTGGGTCATTTCCTGGTCTATGGCAACCTGATATTGATTGGTATTTTTTTATTGTTGTCCGTCACAGCCAGCTGGCTGATGATGGATGCGCTCAAAAATAAAAGCTGGGCGCAGTTGGAACAACCGCGATACGAATGATAAATGAAGAGGGATCAATTGAGGGATGGGTTATCTGTCTTCTCCGTGTTTTTGACCTTGGAGCGGTAGTTATGAAAAAGGCTTTTCCATTGAATCCGTAATACACCCAATACGCCTTCCTTGATGATACCCTTGCTCATCTTGCTTACACCAATTTTCCGGTCAACGAATGTAATGGGCACTTCCTTGATCCGGAATCCCAATTTCCAGGTTGCAAATTTCATTTCGATCTGGAAAGCATAACCCACAAATTCAATCATATCAAAATTGATGGATTCGAGTACCGCTTTTCGATAACAGACAAATCCGGCTGTGGGATCATTGATAGGCATCCAGGTGATCAGTTTGGTATACCATGCACCACCCTTTGAATACAACTGGCGGTCCATTGGCCAGTTTTCCGTTTTGCCACCGGGTACATAACGGCTTCCGATGGACATATCCGCTCCACCTTCCTTACAAGCGAGATACAGTCGTTCCAGGTCATTGGGATTGTGCGAGAAATCGGCATCCATTTCAAATGTAAAAGCATAGTTTCTTTCAATACTCCATTTGAAGCCAAAGATGTAGGCCGTACCCAAACCTAGTTTACCGGCCCTTTCCTCCAGAAAAAGTTGTCCGGGATATTTGTCAATGAGACTTTTCACAATCTGACCCGTACCGTCGGGAGAACCATCATCAATAACCAAAATATGATAGCCCTTATTCAATGCGAATACAGCGTTAATGATGGAAGTGATGTTCTCCTTCTCATTATATGTGGGTATGATGACTAATTTTTCCAAACAGGTTGGGGATATCTGTAAAAATCTAAATTACAACATTGATTGTTGTCAAATAGTAAAATTTCTTATAAGTCGGGATTTCTCAACAATTAGGGTTTTCGAACCAGGGTTCTGTTGAGAATTTCAGTCAGCTTCTGTTTCGTATTCATGGCAAAATCACCCTTCATCATCCAGTCATAATACTGGGGCTCTTCCTTTAATACCTGTGTTACAGGTTTTCCTTTGTGTTTACCGAAGTTGAATACCTCAATTCCGTTTTCTTTAACAAACCGGCGCGCAAAATCAACAATATCATCTTCACCTGTAAATTTCACCACACTTTCAATGGTATTCCCGATCTGTGGATAGCGTAATACCTGGGCCTCCAGGATTTCCCAGGTTGCCGTTGCATCCACTTCCGCACTATGTGCGCCATCCAGGGTTTTCTGGCAATAAAATTTATAGGCGGCGCCTAAAGTCCGTTGCTCCATCATGTGAAACACTTTCTGGACATCCACGAGTTTTCTGCCATCAGTTGAAAACTCAATGCCGACCCGTAAAAACTCCTCGATCAGCATGGGTATGTCAAACCGGTTGCTGTTATATCCGCCCAGGTCACAGTTCTCCATGAATTGTTTCAATTCATTCGCCGCCTGTTTGAAACTGGGGGCGTCTTTTACCATTTCATCCGTAATACCATGAATATCACTGGAGGATTTGGGAATCGGGATCAGCGGATTGATCAACTTGCGTTTTACCTGACGGCTTCCATCTGGTGAAATCTTGACAATGGCGATTTCGACAATTCTGTCGGTACTGATATTGACACCTGTTGTCTCAAGATCAACAAAAGCAATGGGTCGGGTTAATTGTACATTCATGTGCAGGGTTTCTTAACGGGTAATCTGAGTTGCGAAAGTAAGCATATCTAAGCCATCATAATTCCCGCTACTCATTAAAAGCAAATTAACTCCTGAATAGTTTTGCTGAGAAAGCCAATCCATCAATGCCTGTTTTTCATTCATGACCAATAATCCCTTTTTTTGAAACCCGGCAATAATTTTTTCAGCTGACAATTCCGGCATACGTTTCAAAGACAGGGCATGTTTTGAATAAAACACGATGGCTGTATCGGCCTGATCCAACGCTCCTTTATATTCCTGCAGGAAAGCTTCATTCAGACTGCTATAGGTATGGAGTTCCAGTACCGCAATCAATTTACGATCCGGGAACTGCTGTTTTACCGCTTCCATGGTTGCTTTTACTTTGCTGGGTGCATGGGCAAAATCGCGGTAAACAAGGGTGTTTGCATTCGCTGCGAGTAATTCGAGTCTTTTTGCCGCACCTGTAAAATCTGCGATGGCTTTTACAAAATCGGCGCTGGTAATACCCAGTTCCCGGCACACCAGCCAGGCTGCATTCAGGTTCATCAGGTTATGGTTTCCAAACACCCGGAGATTGCCCGAAGCGCCATCCAGCGTGATCGTGGTTTTACCATCTGAGATGGTATGCTGAGGTATCTCATAACTGAGGTATCTGATATCACTTCTTCTGTGCGCATCCACCAGTTTCTGCAAAACCGGGTCAGCACTATTGTAGATCAAAACCCCGTTTTGCTCAATCTTATTTATAAAAATGACAAACTGTTCCAGGTAAAATTCAAATGTGGGAAACACATTGATATGATCCCAGGCGATCCCTGTCAATACGGCGATATGCGGGAAAAGAAAATGAAATTTGGGTTTTTTCTCCAATGCACTGGCAGGGTATTCATCCCCTTCGCAAACAATCACCGGTGCATCGGTTATGTTAACGGATTGCGGGAAACCCTCCAGCCGGGCCCCAACCAGGTAATCAAAATCGAATCCCTGTTTTCTCAATACATGCATCACCATGCTGGTAGTGGTGGTTTTACCATGACTTCCGCCAATAACCACCCTTTTTTTCTGCCGGCTTTCATGATAAATATATTCCGGAAAAGAATAGATGGCGAGACCCAGTTCCTGGGCCTTGAGCAGTTCCGGGTTATCACTTTTGGCATGCATCCCCAGGATTACGGCATCTATATCCTTGGTAATCAATGATGGTTGCCAGCCAATTGTTAATGGGAGCAACCCTTCCGCAGCCAGGTTTGATTTAGCGGGTTCGAAAATCTCGTCGTCTGTACCGGTAACCTGGTAGCCTTTTTTGTGTAAGGCAATGGCCAATTGGTGCATAACACTGCCTCCAATTGAAATAAAATGAACCCGCATACGTTATATTTTAGCACCTGATCAACAAATTAACAAAATGTCAGCATCGAAAGGGCAACGTTTGCCACTGAACGATTATCTTTGATTAGGTGCAAAATACAGCCTAATCTTTTATTTAAATACCCTGCATGAAAAAGATTGTCTTATTCTTCTTAACCCTATTGGTGGTTTCCGCAATATTCAGTTCCTGTGCAGCTACCCGTAAAGGATGCCCCACAACCAACCCGAAATATTTCAGACAATACTGATTCTGAACAAACGGTATCGGTTTCTGTTATATTATAAAATTGATGGATGAATTGGATCTTACTCACTACCCCCGAACAAGTATCGGAAATCAAGGTAAAATCGGCTACTTCTTTTCAGGTTATCTTCAAACACAGCACCCGTTGCAGTATCAGTAGCATGGTATTGAACCGGCTGGAAAGAAGTGATGCGCCCGCAGACATTGACTTTTATTTCCTGGATCTGATCGCCCACCGGTCTATTTCCAACCTGGTGGCTGAAACCTTTCAAATTCACCATGAGTCGCCACAGCTGTTGCTGATCAGAAATGGCGAATGTATCTATGAAGAGAGTCATATGGGTATCGATATGGATGAATTGACAGCCCAATTGCTTCCGGCATAAACCTTCCATTCAAAAATCAAGCGTATCTATCGAGTGATACTCATTGATATTTCAGCATCTTTGCGGCTAAACATGGATTCATGGAAATTGCCGGCTATTTCGCTTCCTTACTGATTGGTGTATCCCTTGGCCTGATTGGCGGTGGCGGTTCTATCTTAACCATTCCGGTTCTGGTGTACCTGTTTCGGATCCAGCCTACGGTCGCAACCGGATATTCCCTTTTTATTGTCGGTTGCAGCAGTTTGGCCGGAGCCTATAAGAATTATCAGAAAGGGAATGTACATTTTAAATCTGCCTTTTATTTTGGATCCGGTTCCATCATAACCGTGGTGCTGATCAGAAAATATTTGATTCCCTATATTCCGGAAGCGCTATTTTCGATCGGAGGTTTTGTCGTTACAAAATCCTTGATCATCATGTTGCTTTTTGCCGTAGTGATGATGGCGGCATCCCTGAACATGATACGCAAACAGGTGATCATGGATGATACAAAGGATCACAAAATTCATCTAACCCGTTCCATAATCAGGGGTGTACAGGTGGGCATTCTGACGGGATTGCTGGGTGCAGGAGGCGGTTTTATCATCATACCGGTTCTGATCTTTTCCTTTCACCTCACCATGAAACAGGCAATTGGCACTTCCCTGCTGATCATGTCCATGAATTCCCTGTTGGGTTTTATCGGGGATCTGTTTCACCAGACCATTGACTGGCCCTTGCTGTTATCCGTAACCGCAATTTCGATTACCGGCACATTCCTGGGTCGTAAAATGGGGGAAACCATACCGGGAGAAAAATTAAAGAAGGGGTTTGGCTGGTTTATCCTGATCATGGGTATCTATATCATCCTGCATGAACTTTTTCTAAAATAAGGGTACCGCTTCATAGCCCGTTAATTTACGGAAAGCTGTCAATGGCTGATTCGGGTTTTCTGGTATTCTTTCTTATTTTCATGAACTAAATGTACTCTCATGTTGGAATGGTTACAAAAACCATGGCCCTGGTATGTGGCCGGTCCGCTGATCGGATTAATGGTTCCGCTTTTATTATTGGTCGGGAATAAGACACTGGGTGTTTCTTCCTCCCTCAGACACTTATGTGCAGCCAGTTTACCATCAAAGATTCCCTATTTCACCTACGACTGGAAAAAGGAGGCCTGGAACCTTATTTTTGTGACGGGTATATTGTTGGGAGGATGGGTTGCCACAAGATTTCTCAGTCATCCCGATCCGATAGTTGTCAATGATCACCTCCTGAATAAGCTGCAACAGTATGGTGTAACCGATCATGATAACCTGTTACCTGGGGATCTGTTTAACTGGCCGGCATTGTTATCCTTGAGGGGTTTTACCATGATCGTAATCGGTGGATTTCTGGTTGGCTTCGGAACCCGTTATGCAGGCGGATGCACTTCCGGTCATTCGATCATGGGGCTCAGTAATCTTCAGGTCCCCTCGCTGATCGCTACCGCTTGTTTTATGGCTGGCGGTTTTATCATGACCCATTTTATTTTACCTTTTATACTTTCGTTATGAGTACCCCAATACTGGATAAAAATACCGATTTTGAAACCCGGTCCCTGGATGCCATCTGTGTCAACACCAGCGAACTTCATCACCCTGTCTGGCATTTGATCAAATACCTGGTGGCAGGCATTTGTTTTGGTATCATACTTACAAAAGCGGAAGTGATTTCCTGGTTTCGGATCCAGGAAATGTTCAGGCTGGAAAGTTTTCATATGTATGGCGTGATCGGGTCTGCCGTTCTGGTAGGCATGGGGTCTGTCTGGCTGATAAAAAAATTCTCCCTAAAAACCATTTATGGCGAGGAAATTGCCTTGCCCAAAAAAGCCTTCAATAAAGGACAGGTCTATGGCGGTTTACTTTTTGGATTTGGCTGGGTGATGACCGGTGCCTGTCCCGGTCCTATGTATGCTTTGATAGGAACCGGTGCTTCTGTCATGCTGGTTTCACTTGTAAGCGCCATTGCGGGCACCTGGTTCTATGGATTGATCAGAGAGAAATTACCCCATTAAATACTATGCAAATACGTTCCAACTGGTTTCCCCTATTGTTGATTTTGGTGATTGGCGGAGTGATCGTTTCAAATATTCTCCAAAAACCGGAAGCAACCGAACCCATATCAACAGGGGAAGATGGTGATTGCTGGACAGGTGCCGGTGTTAACCAGATACCAGTGGATGATTCCGGCAAGTTGATCAGATACGGACATGACCTGATAGAAAAAACAGCTATTTATCTCGGCCCTAGGGGCACCGTGGCACAGATCAGCAATGGGATGAATTGTCAGAACTGTCACCTGGAAGCAGGCACCAAACCCTGGGGAAATAATTTTGGTGCGGTTGCTGCCAATTATCCAAAAATCCGCGCACGCTCAGGACATTTGGAAGGTATTGTAAAACGAATCAATGATTGTCTGGAAAGAAGTCTAAATGGCCGGGCCCTTGACAGCACCAGTCGTGAAATGCAAGCGATGGTAGCTTATATCAAATGGCTGGGAAAAGAGATCCCCAGGGGAACCCGGCCAAAGGGAACGGGTTTACAAACACCTCCCTTTCTCACGCGTGCTGCAAACCCCGAAAAAGGCAAACAGGTGTTTATCAGTACCTGTCAAAGATGTCACGGGAGTCAGGGTGAAGGTCAGTTAGAGCCGGATCATAGCTCTTATCTGTATCCGCCATTGTGGGGGGAACACAGTTATAATAATGGAGCGGGTTTATATCGATTATCCAGTTTTGCGGGATATGTCCATAACAATATGCCCAACCCAACCAATTACCATCATCCCCTTTTAACCGATGAACAGGCCTGGGATGTAGCCGCATTTGTCAACTCACAACCCAGACCGGTCAAGGATCAGACAGCGGACTGGCCGGATATCCGTAAAAAACCTTACGATCATCCATTCGGTCCTTATGCAGACAGTTTTTCAGAACAACAGCATAAATATGGTCCCTGGCAGGAAATCCGCAAAGCAGGAAAATAAGTTATTCTGCTAATGCGAGCTGCATGATAAAATCATGTTGCACATCGGTTCCCAATAAAAAATCCTGCACACCTGATCTTATAAATCCAAACGATTCATAAAACCGGATGGCCCGGTGATTCTGTTCCCAAACAGCCAAACGGACATGTCGGGCATTCCTTGACCTGGCAAATTGCAGGGCGGTCTGCATGAGAACTTTCCCAACCCCCTTACCTATGCAGGAATCACTGACATAGATTCTGGCAATTTCAATGGTTCCTGCATCTGCAATGGGATCCTGTAAACTGGTTTTGAGAAAAACATAACCGGCCATCACTTCATTGTAATCAGCCAGAAAGAAATGATTGCCTGGTTCTCCCACCTGGGCCATCAGCATTTCCCTGCTGAACTGTTTTTCCAGAAAGAGATCCATATCTGCTTTTGTATTCTGGGAAGCAAAGGTCTCAAAGAAGGTAGTCCTGCTCAGGTCTGCAATTACAGCTGCGTCGGCAATACCGGCTTCTCGGATTTGTATCATATCCATACTTCGAAGGGCAAAGAAACAA
>JAGWTX010000117.1 GCA_028875955.1 Bacteroidota bacterium
CATGCAGGGTTTTCAGGTAAAACGCAAGGGCGGATGGGATACCCATGGTTTGCCCATTGAACTGGGGGTGGAAAAGGAACTGGGCATCACCAAGGAAGATATCGGCAAGAAGATCTCAGTAGCGGAATACAACCAGAAATGCCGGGAAGCCGTTTTGCGATACAAGGACAAATGGGATGAATTAACCACAAAAATGGGATACTGGGTTGACCTGAAAGACCCCTATATCACCTATGAAAATAACTATATTGAAACACTCTGGTGGATACTGAGCCAGTTATACAAGAAAGGACTGCTGTATGAAAGTGTGAGTATTCAACCCTATTCACCTGCCGCTGGAACCGGCCTGAGTTCACATGAATTGAACCAGCCGGGTACCTATAAGGATGTAAAGGATACTTCTGCCGTTGCGATGTTCAAAGCCATACAGGATGACAAAAGTGCTTTCCTGTTTGATGCAGCAGACAAGACACCAGGCGATGTCTTTTTTATTGCATGGACAACCACACCCTGGACACTTCCCTCCAACCTGGGTCTGACGGTTGGTCCGAATATTGAATATGTACTCGTTCAAACCTTTAACCCCTATACCCATTTGCCGGTAAAAGTGGTTTTGGCGAAAGCCTTGCTGGGCAAGTATTTCAAACCGGAAGGGGAAAACGGTGATTTCGCTTCTTATGATGAGAAATCAAAACTGCTTCCCTGGAAAATATTGACCAGCTGCAAGGGTTCTCAATTGGAAGGTTGTATGTATGAGCAGTTGCTTCCCTATGAAGCCAACTCACTTGAAAAGATCAAAGAGATAACACCGGATGCAAAACCCTTCCGTGTGATCGTTGGTGATTTTGTAACCACCGAAGATGGTACCGGTATCGTTCATACGGCTCCCGCTTTTGGTGCAGACGATTACCGGGTGGGCAAAAAATATAATATCGGTATCCTCACCATGGTGGACAAACAGGGAAAATTTGTGGAAGGACTGGGAGAATTCAGTAACCGCTATGTAAAAAATTATAAGGACGAGAAAGACTATGTAGATGTGAATGTGGATCTCAGTGTAAAACTGAAAAAGGAAAACCGCGCTTTCAAGGTTGAAAAATACGAACACAGTTATCCGCATTGCTGGAGAACCGATAAACCCATCTTGTATTATCCGCTGGATGCCTGGTTTATCAGAACCACGGCCGTAAAAGAAAGGATGGTTGAACTGAATAAGACCATCAACTGGAAACCCAGATCCACAGGCGAGGGCCGTTTTGGCAACTGGCTGGAAAACATGGTGGACTGGAACCTGAGCCGCAGCCGTTTCTGGGGGACACCCTTACCGGTCTGGAGAACAGAAGATGGCAGTGAAGAAATCTGTATCGGTTCCATAGAAGAATTGAATGCGGGTATCCGAAAGGCCAATGAAGTGCTGGGAGGGGATGTCAACAAAAACTACCTGCATGAAGGCATCCTGGATCTGCACAAACCCTATGTGGATGATATCATATTGGTAAGTCCTTCCGGTAAACCCATGAAACGCGTGGCTGACCTGATTGACGTTTGGTTCGACAGTGGCGCCATGCCCTATGCACAATGGCATTATCCTTTTGATAATAAAGATCTTATTGATAAGGGTCAGGCATTTCCGGCCGATTTTATTGCGGAAGGTGTTGACCAGACCAGGGGCTGGTTCTATACCTTGCATGCCCTGGGTGTGATGCTGTTTGACAGTGTGGCGTATAAGACCGTGGTGAGTAACGGTCTGGTTCTGGACAAGGATGGCAATAAAATGAGCAAGCGATTGGGAAATGTGGTCAATCCCTTTGAAACCATTGAAAAATACGGGGCGGATGCGACCCGCTGGTACCTGATCACCAATGCTTCTCCCTGGGATAACCTGAAATTTGATTTGTCAGGAATACAGGAAGTACAACGTAAATTTTTCGGAACACTCTATAATACCTATCAGTTTTTTGCCTTGTATGCGAATGTAGACGGGTTCTCCTATGAACAACCTGAAATACCGCTGGCAGAAAGACCCGAAATCGATCGTTGGATCCTTTCTTCCTTGCATACGTTGATCAAACAAGTGACCCGTTCCATGGATGATTACGAACCCACGCTTGCCGGCAGGGCGATTGAAGCGTTTCTGGATGAACACCTGAGTAACTGGTATGTGCGTCTTTGCCGACGCCGGTTCTGGAAAGGCGAATATGAGAAAGATAAGATCAGTGCCTACCAGACCCTTTACACCTGTCTGGAGACCCTGGTTCGGTTGATGGCCCCCATCTCTCCTTTCTTTAGTGATGCGGTTTTCCGTAACCTGAACAGTGTTACCGGAAAGTTGGGTGTCGGATCCGTTCACCATGCAGATTTCCCGGTTGTTGATGAGAATTATCGGGATACCGCTTTGGAAGAAAGAATGCAACTGGCACAGGATGTTTGTTCTTTGGTGCTTTCATTACGCAAAAAAGTAAACATAAAAGTGCGTCAGCCGCTTCAGAAAGTGATGATCCCGGTGCTGGACAGCACGATGAAAACGCAGTTGGAGAAGATCGAAGACCTGATCAAGGCGGAAGTAAACGTGAAAGAAATGGTTTATATCACAGAAACGGAGGGGGTGATCAGTAAAAAGATAAAAGCCAATTTTAAAGCATTGGGAACCCGGCTTGGGGGTAAGATGAAAGCGGTGAGTGCGGCAATCAGCCGGTTTGGTCAGGAAGAGATCGCCCGGATCGAGAAAGAGGGAAAATATGAATTATCCATTGATAATGAATTAGTTGTAATAGAATTACCCGAAGTGGATATCGTAGCGGAAGATATACCCGGCTGGAGTGTGGCGAGTAAGGGCAGCCTTACCGTGGCTTTGGATATTACCCTGACACCTGAGCTTTTACTGGAAGGGGAAGCAAGGGAATTTGTCAACCGGATACAAAATATCAGAAAAGAAAGCGGTTTTGACCTCACAGACCGTATATTCGTGACCGTGCTTGAGAGTAACGACTTCAAGTCCGCTATTATTAAATATAACGACTATATTTGCCGCGAAATTTTGGCAGATTCCATTGATTGGGTGCCCCAAATGCAGGACGGCACTGAGATTGAGATCAATGAAATTCCGCTAAAGGTGGTAGTTAACAAAAAAGGATAAAATTGTATGCCTACTAAGAAACCTGCTCCAAAAAAGGTGGCTCCGGCCAAGAAAGCGGCTCAAAAGCCTGCCCCAAAAAAGGCAGCACCAGCTAAGAAACCAGCTCCGAAACCAGCTCCTAAAAAGGCAGCACCGGCTAAGAAAGCGGCTCCTAAGCCTGCGCCCAAAAAAGCAGCACCTGCTAAAAAGGCAGCACCGGCTAAGAAAGCAGCTCCGAAACCTGCAGCAAAGAAAGTGGCCGTAAAAACCGCAAAACCTGCTCCAAAAGCGGCTCCTGCAAAAAAAGTGGCTACAAAACCAGTTCCCGCTAAACAGATACCTGCCAAACAGGTGCCTGCTAAACCGGCTCCCAAAGTGGCGGCTCCTGCACCAAAACCCGCACCTGTGCCAGTGAAACCAAAGGTTGAAGTGAAAGCGGCCCCGAAACCACCTGTTAAGCCTGTTAAAAAACAACCAGAACCCATCAAAGAAGTGAAAGTACCCAAGATATCTACGAGAACAAGCATTCCTTATCAGCCCGGATATACCCAATTGGAAAAAAGAGCAGATGCCGCCAGAAGCAGTGGAGAACCCCTCGTGAAATACAGCGATGCGGATCTGAATGAGTTCCGTGAACTGATTACCAAGAAAATGGAAGCCGCCAAAAAAGAGCTGGCTTATTTACAGGGCCTGATCACCCGTAAGGATGAAATGGGCGGTGACAATGACGATGCCCGTTATATGACCATGGAAGATGGCAGTATGAGCATGGAAAGAGAGCAGTTAAGCCAGATGGCCAGCCGTCAGATCACCTATATTGACCACCTGGAAAAAGCCATGATGCGTATTGAGAATAAAACCTATGGCATTTGCCGGGTTACAGGTAAATTGATCGATAAGGCCCGTTTACGCGCTGTTCCTCATGCTACCCTGAGTCTGGAAGCAAAATTGGGCTTGGTGAAACCAGCTCCTGAGCAACCCCAGCAATAATATTTCAACAATTTGTTTGTAAAAGCCGCCTCGTGCGGCTTTTATTTTTATGTCCCGGATAACAAATGGAACCTTACTTGCTGGGATCTTTTGAATGGAAATTTTCGGTTGGGGGAATATGGCCGGCCGGTCATTTCACTTCCTGCATATCCACCAGTTTTTTATAAATGCCATTGAGTGCGATTAGCGCGTCATGACTTCCGCGTTCCGCTATCTCCCCTTTTTGTAAAACGATGATCTCACTGGCATGACGGATGGTGGATAACCGGTGGGCGATGACCAGTGATGTCCGGTTCTGCATCATATTATTGATCGCATCCTGAACCAGGCGCTCACTTTCCGTATCCAGAGAGGAAGTGGCTTCATCAAGGATAAGGATGGGTGGATTTTTCAAAACGGCACGGGCAATGGTAAGACGCTGCCGTTCCCCGCCACTCAGTTTGCTGCCACGGTCGCCGATGTTGGAGGCAAGACCCTCTTCCTTTGTTTCAATAAACTTCAATGCATTGGCAACCCGGGCTGCCTCCATGATTTGTTGCTCGGTTACCTTGTCAGCCCCCAATGCTATGTTATTGGCGATGGTATCATTGAACAGGATGGGTTCCTGTGTTACAATACCCATCAGGCTGCGGATGGAATGCAAACTGTAATTTTTGATATTTACCCCATCGATCAGGATCTCTCCCGAACTCACATCATGAAAACGCGGAACCAGGTCGGCCAAAGAACTTTTACCCGCACCGGATGAACCCACCAGGGCGATCGTCTTTCCCTTTTCAATGATGAGGTTGATGTTTTTCAGGATCGTCTTATCCTCATAGGCAAAAGAAACATTTTTAAATTCTATGCTATGTTCAAATGAAGGGATGGCCGGAGCACCGGGCATATCTGTTACCGTAACCGGAGCCTGCAGGATCTCTTCGATACGCTGGATGGCTGAACTACCCCTTTGGGCATTATAAAATGCGGTGGATAAGGATTTGGCCGGATTGATGATCTGTGTGAAAATCAGGATATAGGTAATAAAACTGTCGGCTTGCAGACCTGCTTCCTGATTCAAAACCAGTTTGCCTCCAAACCAGAGGATACAGGACAAAACCAAAACGCCCAGGAATTCTGACATGGGAGATGCCAGGTCCCTTCTGAAATTCATCCGGTTCCGGATATCATTCAGTTTATCATTGGTTTGAAAAAATTTTGACCTGAGGATATATTCGGCATTAAATGCCTTTATGACCCGCAAACCACCCAGGGTCTCATCCAGTATCGACATCAGCGTTCCCAGTTGCTCCTGTGAAGCGGTGGATTGCTTTTTTAGGGAACGGCTCACCCTTCCGATGATAAAACCGGTAAGGGGCAACAGCACCAGCAGAAAAAGGGATAGGGCGGGGCTGATATATACCAGTGTAATCAAAAAGATCAGGATATTCAATGGGTCGCGTATCAAACCTTCCAGGGTACTCATCACACTCCATTCCACTTCATTGGCATCATTACTCATCCGGCTGATAATATCCCCTTTGCGTTGTTCCGTAAAAAAACCAATGGGTAATTCCAGTATCTTGGCATAGAGATCGGATCTGAGCTTGGTCATTACATAATTCCGCATGGGCGCCAATACACGGTAAGACAGATAAGTGAACAGGTTTTTGAAAAAGATCGACACGACAATGATCACACAAATGGCAGCCAGGGCGTAAACGGCATTGTGTTGCCGGATAAACTGGCTGATGATAAATTTCAGGTAATTCAGGATGCCGGAAGCCTTGAATTCGAAATCAGGCTTGACTTCCAGTAGTTTTTCCTTTCCGAAGAGCATTTGCAGGAAGGGGGCCAGCATGGTAAGTGAAACCAGTGAGAAAAGGATGGACAATAGGTTGAAAACAACATAGAGTACAATATTCCGTTTCTGGCTTCTTAAATAGAAAAGTATCCTTGCAAATCGCTTCATAGAAAGGTAAAACAGTTAAAACGCAGCAAAGTAAGTATTTTTGTACGCAATCAAATGTTAGAATATGGAGGAAGGTAAACGACAAAGACAGGTGGCTGGGGCTATTCAGGAAGAGTTGAATGACATATTCAGACGTCTGGGTCTGGCAATGATCGATGGGGGAATGGTTTCCATCGCATCCGTGAAAGTGACACCGGATCTGCTGGAAGCACGCATTTATATCAGCCTGTTTCAGGTAAAAGACAGTGCCGGTGTGATGAAAACCATCGAATCCCGTGCCTGGGAAATCAAGAAGGAACTGTCTGACAGGGTGAAACACCAATTGCGCAGAATCCCTGTTTTGCATTTTTATCTGGACGATACCCTGGACTATGTGTTTAAAATGGAAGATATCTTCAGGAAGATCAACGAAGAGAAACCACCCGCTGCGGATTAACCGGTAAATGGGGACAGTAGATAGGACGGGAGCCTGACCGATTGCACGCCCTTCCGATATCCTGATTCCCTTTATTTGCCCATTTCATATTCCCTGATTCCAATGAATTTACTTTTCGCCTGGCGCTATTTCCGGTCTCATAAATCCACAAATGCCATCAATGTGATCGCCTGGATCAGCATGACCGCGATTGCCGTAGGTTCTGCCGCCCTGATCATCGTGCTGAGCGTATTCAATGGCTTTGAGGACCTGGTAAAGGGCTTGTATGCCGATTTTTATGCAGACATGCGAATCGTTCCTGCCAGCGGGAAGACCTTTTTTATCTCACCCGATCAAATCAAAAAAATCAAAGCAACACCCGGTGTAGCTGTGATCAGTTTTGTGGCAGAATCCAAAGCCGTATTGAACGGTGCTTTACAGACCATTGTTACGGTTAAGGGGGTGGATGACCAGTACACCAGGATCAATCAGGTCAATACACCCCAGCATATTCCAAGGGGAAGGTTCGAGCTGGGTACGGTTTCCGAACCCAAACTGGTGGTGGGTGCGGGTATCGAAAATGCGGCAGGTCTGGATGTGGAAAGGAGCTTATACGGTGCCACGATCTATATGCCCAACCGTGATGCGGCCCGCTTGCTTTCCGAAGACGGTCTGAACGCCTTCAATGTATCTCCAGTGGGTACCTTTATGATACAACAGGATTTTGATAATAAATATGCATTTACCAACCTGGCTTTTGTGAAATACATGCTCAGCATGAAACCGGATGAATTCAGCGCCATCGAAATGAAAGTGCCGAAAAATGCCGATGCGGTCAAGCAACAGATACAGCAATTACTGGGTAAGGGTTTC
>JAGWTX010000118.1 GCA_028875955.1 Bacteroidota bacterium
ACCAGGGTAACTTTATCTCCTTTTTTCAGGGTTTTGGTTACAGTAGCTACAAAAGAATCCAGGGCAGCATTTGCCTGAGTTTTTGTTACGCCAGCGTCTTCAGAGATCTGAGCAATTAATTCAGCTTTGTTCATAGATGTGTTTTTAAGAATTATTATAACGGGGCAAATTTATTCGCTTTTGTCTATCAACAAAATAATTTTATTATTTTTTTCATTCGCTGATTTCCCTTAAAACCTGTATGAATAAAGGATTCCAGCAGAAAAGAAAAAGTTAAATATTTTTTTTGAAATTGCAACATCTTCTGAAACGCTTGCCCACAAAGGGTTTCAGGGAACAGTTGTTGAAATGCAATGCCTGCATGCCTTTCAGGCCAATATAAGGAAGATTTTTGATTGCCAAAATGAAATGCGCAAACTATCCACACTCAATGCACAACTTCCATCAGAGAGCGAAAACTGATAAACCGGTCTCCCCATTTATCCATAGCTTCCTTCCGAAGCGAAGGGGCATGTTGCGAAAGGTATGATTCATAACTGCTTTTATCAGCGGCATGATACTGGATGGCATAGGTAGGCCCTTCGGTCTCATCAGTCTCGAGTAGCCGTACAAACCTGTATTCTGTAAAACAGGCTTTGGCCATCACATCCGGAATGTGTTTTTCCCGCATCCATTTTACCCATTCATCGTGGATGGACCAGTCGAGCTTGGTAGTTACGTTATAGATATACATGCGATTTGAATAAAGGGTTAGCGCAAGGGTCAGGTTTTTATCTCGGCATATATCGGGCAATGATCACTATGCTTGATATCCGGAAGAATTTTTGCATCCAGCAACTGCTTTTTCAAAGGTTCCGTAATACAGATATAATCAATCCGCCAGCCCTTGTTTTGCAGCCGTACGGAAGGGAACCGCTGACTCCACCAGCTATAAGCCCCAGTTGTTTCCGGATGCAAATACCGGAAAGTATCAATCCATTTGTTTTGCAAAAAAACATCCATCCAGGCCCTTTCTTCGGGGAGAAAACCGGATGATTTTTTATTCCCCTTCGGATCGTGGATGTCTATTTCGGTATGCGCAATATTATAGTCGCCTACGACGATGAGGTTGGCCCTTTTTTTCCTGAGTTGCTGGAGATAATTGAAAAACATGTCCAGCCATTCATATTTGTATTGCTGTCTTTCCTCCCCGCTGGTACCAGAAGGATAGTAGGCATTGACCAGGGTGATCTTCCCGAAATCGGCGGATATCACCCTGCCTTCAAAATCACTTTGCTCGTCCTTGTGACCGTATTCAATACGGTCGGGTTTGATCTTTGTAAAAATGGCTACACCACTGTATCCTTTTTTTTGCGCCGAGAACCAGTAAGTATGGTAACCCAGCGCTTCTATTTTTTCAACGGCTACGTCTTCCTTGTTGGCCTTGGTTTCCTGCAAACAGACGATATCCGCCGGATCAGTGGCCAGCCAGTCGACAAAACCCTTGTTTATGGCAGCACGGATGCCGTTTACATTATAAGAAATGATACGCATGATTTCTTTTTTACTATTCGAAAAAGCGGTTACAGCTCAGGATCAGTAATGAGTTTACCAATTCGGGTGATAAAGATGCATCAAATAATACAAATTTATCCGGTCTGAATTTCCCCTGTATAACCGCCACCATTTTTTTATTGAGGTAAACCTCTTTCAAGGTATTTCCACTGGTGCATTTTATCTGAAACGGTTGTTGCTGTAGGGTGCCGGAGACCAGGTAATTGGTTTGAACCGGCCATTCCGATGGGTTATTGGCAACCGGTTGCAGGGTCTCACTGTCTATCCCATTGTATATTTTTGAAAAATATTTTCTACCCGCTTCCCGGATATTGGTTTCGATACTGAAAACTGCCAGGGTATCTTTTCCGCGTAATAACAAATGATAAGGACCCGGCAGAAAACCGGTGAATAACAAGTTTCTGTCTTCGGGAACATTTTGTGGATCGATCTGTGAGACCAGTTTGATCTGGTAGTTCCGATCCCTGAGCACGTCACGGGCATCCTGTTTGAGAAACACAAAATCGGATCTTGAAAAATGGTCCGCGTTCCGGATAGCCTGGGTAAGACTTTCCGGATAATCGGGCGTGTTTTTCCCTTTCAAAAGGATCTCTTCATATACGGGATCTTCCATCCGGATCAATTCTTTTTTATGTTGAAGGGAATAACTGCTGAATCCGTTTTGGTTTGTGACCAGGATCCTGGGGTAATTTCCCAGAACCGGCATGATATAATTGTCGGCCCAATAGGCGGGCGCAAGCTGGATTTCTACCAGGGAAAGTTTGTTGTCCGGATCCAATACCATCCCGCTGGCAGTCCGAAAGAATTCGGCAAAGGTCTTGGGCAACACAGACAGTTCTGAGAACTGGATACCGTTGTGATACAAAGTGCCTATGCCGGTATTGAGCGCCTCAGATACCACTATGGACAATGCTTCATGCTGTACGATCCTTTTATCTGCGGTAATGATCCAGGATTCCATGACAAAAACCGTTTTGGCTCTTTTTGGGAGGGTGGTATCCCTGGGGAGATTCTCTTCATTGAGAAAAAACCGATAGGGCATCACTTCCAGGAAATCCATGTACAGGTGAAGATGGTTGGTATCCGCATCCTTAAAATTGGGTTTGACAGGAGGAGGGATGCGGTTGTAATCCAGGAAATTCAGGTTAATGGAATTGGTGTCGGAAAGCGTCAGCCCATATTTTTTTTCCAGTGTCTGATTCAATTGTGAAGCGATCAGTTTACCCAGTTCTGCCTGGCGCAGATCAGCGGTTAGACTGTTGTTGTTGTCAAAGCATCGCAGTTCTTCCCAAACAATCGTTTTTTGCGCATGCAGCAGGTGAAACGATACGGAACCCAGCAGGAGCAAAAGATATTTATGCATTTTCATAAGCAGGGAATCTATCGTTAACTTTATCGTAGCAAATATTATGCTATTTTGACAGAATAATGAATATAAGAAAACTGTATGGAAAAAACGGAACGAATTATTCCTGCTGCTGAATCGGTTTATCTGGATGGACCCCGACCCAGGGTGAATGAGTTTTTATTTGCATGGAATGTATTCCGTCAGATGATCAGGGGTTTCAGGTCTTTGCATTTTATTGATCCCTGCATTACTGTTTTCGGATCTGCCAGATTCAAGGAAGGTGAAAAGTATTATGAAGTTGCCAGGGAATTCGGGAAACGGATTGCTGCATTGGGTTTTACCACCATGACAGGCGGCGGACCCGGTATTATGGAAGCTGCGAACAGGGGCGCATTTGAAAACGGGGGAAGTTCGGTGGGTTGCAATATCAAACTCCCCTTTGAACAGCATCCCAATCCCTATATGGATAAATGCATCACGTTTGATTATTTCTTTATCAGAAAAGTATTGCTGGTAAAATATTCCTATGCATTTATTATCATGCCGGGCGGTTTTGGAACGATGGATGAATTTTTTGAAACGCTTACTTTGGCGCAGACAAAAGTGATCTACAATTTCCCGATCGTGCTATATGGCACCGATTATTTTAAACCCTTGATGGATACCATTGATTCAATGGCGAAACTGGGCACCATATCGCCCATTGACAAAAGTCTCATGCTGCTCACGGATGATATGGATGAAGCCATGAAATATATTCAGACCTATATCCGAAAAACCTTTACCGTGAAGAAAAGGAAAAGACTCTGGTGGTTGTTTGAAAGCAGATAGGTCTGTATGCGATCAGTTTGCCACTCTTTTGCCTGCGGGTAAAGTGACGCCCATGCTCAGTACAAGTTCATAGGTGCCGAAAGCCTGTTTGGCCCTTCCCTGGTATACTTTCAGGTTGGAATAGCGGGCATAATCCAGTTTCTGGGAAAATTCGAGATAGATGGTTTTGTAAAAGGTGGCCCGCAGTGCGGTTTCCACACCCATATTCCAGCCGCCTAACTGAAAACCCGGATCGTTTTCCTGACCGAACAGCTTGTTTTGTACATGCGGGATCAAGGGACCGATACCGGCTTTGCCCAACGCATCAATCTTTAGTTTGCCCGATTTGCTTTCCTGCCAGTTCCATCTTTTCACAATATTGAATAATAAAAAGTTTGCACCGTTGTTGAGGAAGTAATAAAACCCGCCGGCATCCGAGAAATGAATGGTGGTGTCCGTCTGTTTACCATGCAGGGTTCCGGTAAGACGGATATCCTGGCCATCGGCAATGATGTGTTTGGTATGGTCAAAGTTGATCTCAAAAGCCAGCCCCTTCTTCCTGTTGAAGAAATAGCCCAGGCGGTAATTGTATTGCGGAATGGTCAGCGCTTTGCTGAACAAACCCTCATCCCATCCCGGATGGTCATGTGAGTGTACTTTTTGTAAAGTATAATCATTGGAAAGCGAAGGTTGGTTAACCCTCACATTGGAGTGTGTATACCATTCCTTATTATAACCCCAGGAAAAATAAAATTCCCCTTTTCTTTCCTTGCTTTTTTCCTGTGTCTTGCCTGCTGAAGGCAGTAAAAGAAATAAAAACAACAGACGCACCAACCCTTTTGCAGATACCTGAATTCGCTTCATTTGTCAAATATTATTCTAAAACAGGTCGCAGCCATCTTTCGGCTGTTTCCAACGGCATTTGTTTTCTTTTTGCATAATCTTCCAGCTGGTCAGCCTGGATTTTACCGACACCAAAGTACTGACTTTTCGGATTTGAAAAATACCATCCGCAAACAGAGGAAGCCGGATACATGGCCAGGCTCTCCGTTAATTGAATGCCAACCGTCTCTGTGGCATTGAGCAGGTCGAACAGTTTATATTTCTCCGTATGGTCAGGACAGGCAGGATAACCCGGTGCAGGTCGGATGCCCACATATTTTTCCTTGATCATCTCCTCGTTGCTCAGTTGCTCATCGGCATCATAGCCCCAGTATTTTTTTCTCACATCCAGGTGCAGTGCTTCGGCAAAGGCTTCCGCAAACCTGTCGGCCAATGCCTGCAACATGATCTTATTGTAATCATCATGTGCGGCTTCAAATGTTTTCAGGTGCGATTCAATACCCTGCAGGGTTACGGCAAAGGCGCCGATATAATCTTTTTTCCCGCTGGATTTGGGAGCGATGAAATCGGCCAGTGACAAATTGGGTTGATCCGGCGCTTTCTGGATCTGTTGCCGCAGAAAGGAAAGTTGTACCAACTCTTTTTCTGTACGGACCTCAACATCGTCATCTGAACTATTCGCTTCCCAGAATCCAATCGTTCCTTTGGCAGTAAGCCATTTTTCGCGGATGATGGTATCCAACAATGCATTGGCATCGTTATAAAGCTTGGTGGCTTCCTTACCCACGACAGCATCTGTCAGGATCTCCGGAAAATTACCGTGCATCTCCCAGGTAATAAAAAAGGGTTTCCAGTCTATAAACGAACGAAGCACAGAAAGGTCATAGTCTTCAAAAACCTTTGTTCCCGTAAATGAGGGTGTCTGGGTGGAATGGCTCTCCCAGTCCACATTTACTTTTTTCTTTTTGGCATCCGCATAACTCAGGTAGTTTTTCACGGTTTTCTTATTGTCAAAACCCTGTTTTAACTGCACATATTCCTTTTGTATGCCTTTCAGGAAATCTGTTTTCTGTTCATTGCTCAATAATGAACCCGCTACCGTTACACTTCTCGACGCATCCAGTACATGCACCACGCCCATATCATATTCAGGTGCAATTTTAACGGCGGTATGAATCCGGGAAGTGGTTGCTCCACCGATCAGCAGGGGCTGTTTCATGCCTCTTCTTTTCATTTCCCTGGCTATGTGCACCATTTCATCCAGGGAGGGTGTGATCAGTCCGCTCAGACCAATGATCGCGGCCTGTTCACGCTCGGCGGTTTCCAGGATCTTATCTGCCGGAACCATTACACCAAGGTCGATGATGTCATATCCGTTACAACCCAGTACCACGCCTACAATATTTTTACCGATATCATGAACATCGCCTTTAACCGTGGCCAGTAAAATTTTTGCGGCTCCTGCGGCTTCACTATTGGTGGTACCTGCTGCGAGGTGTGCCTGTTTGCGTTCTTCCTTCTCTGCTTCGATATAGGGCGTCAGTATCGCCACGCTTTTTTTCATGACCCTGGCACTTTTCACCACCTGGGGGAGAAACATTTTCCCGGCACCAAAAAGATCGCCTACGATACCCATTCCATCCATCAGCGGGCCTTCGATCACTTCCAGCGGGGTTGCGTATTTCTGTCTGGCTTCCTCCGTATCAATATCTATATAATCCGTTATACCGTTTACAAGCGAGTGTGAGAGCCTTTTTTCAACCGTATCGTTACGCCAGGCTTCGTCTTTTACTTCCACTTTCCCTTTTGCTTTTACGGTTTCAGCGTGGGCGATCAGTTTTTCCGTGGCTTCATTGTTGTCGTTATTCCTGTTCAGGATCACATCTTCACAGAGTTGCTTTAAGGTGGGTTCGATCTCATCATATACCACCAGCTGACCGGCATTTACGATACCCATATCCATGCCTGCTTTGATGGCATGGTAAAGAAATACGGAATGAATAGCTTCCCTCACATGGTCATTGCCTCTGAACGAAAAAGACACATTGGATACACCACCGCTTACCTTGGTGAGCGGCATCAGGGCTTTGATCTCACGTGTGGCTTCGATAAAGTCTACTGCATAGTTATTATGCTCTTCGATGCCGGTGGCGATGGCGAATATGTTCGGGTCGAATATGATATCCTGCGGGGCAAAACCCACTTTTTCGGTAAGGATCTTGTAGGCTCGCTGGCAGATGGCCACTTTTCTTTCCTTTGTATCTGCCTGGCCGATCTCATCAAAAGCCATTACGATTACAGCAGCCCCGTAGGCTTTGCAGGTAAATGCCTGCTCGATAAACTTCTCTTCCCCCTCTTTCATGGAAATGGAGTTCACGATGCAGCGTCCCTGCACACATTTCAAACCGGCTTCAATGATCTCAAACTTGGAGCTGTCGATCATGATGGGGATTTTGGCGATATCGGGTTCGCTTTGTACCAGATTCATAAAAGTGGTCATGGCCGATACGCCATCGAGCATGGCATCATCCATATTCACATCCAGGATCTGTGCCCCGCTTTCTACCTGTTGCCGGGCAACGGACAGGGCTTCTTCAAATTTTCCGTCTCGTATCAGGCGAGCAAATTTTTTTGAGCCGGTTACATTGGTTCTTTCGCCAACATTTACAAAATTGGTTTCCGGTCTGACGATTAAGGGTTCCAGACCTGACAAACGTAAATAAGGATGTATCACAGACTTGCTCATAATTTTCTTAGGCTAAGATTGATTCGGTTACCGGT
>JAGWTX010000119.1 GCA_028875955.1 Bacteroidota bacterium
GGTGGTCAAATAATATCATAGGTTATAGGGTGATGGTTGTTGGTCGGGCGACCAACAACGGCGGTGAATCGGATAGGGTGGTTGAAAAGTATCATAGGTTATGTGGTGATGGTTGTTGGTCGGGCGACCAACAGCGGTGGAAAATTTAACCCGCCCATCCCTCCCTATCCAATGAACGGTAATGAATGGCTTCTGCCAAATGCTCCGGCTGGATGTCGGCACATCCTGCTAAATCGGCTATGGTTCGGCTTACTTTTAAAATCCTGTCATAGGCGCGGGCACTCAGGTTCAAACGCTCCATCGCTTTTTTCAAAAGATTTTCACCCACAGAACTGATCTGGCAAATTTCACGCAACAGTTTGCTGCTCATCTGTGCATTCGCATAAATGCCGGGATGTTCTTTGTAACGTTCGGCTTGTATCTCCCTTGCTTTGATCACCCGTTCACGGATGGTAGTGGAATCCTCACTTTGTTGCTGACTGCTTAATTCACTGAAAGGAACAGGCGTCACTTCCACATGTAAATCGATACGGTCTAATAAAGGACCGGATACTTTGTTCAGGTATTTCTGCACGGCGCCCGGCGGACAGGTGCAGTCTTTTTCAGGATGATTGTAATAACCACAGGCGCAGGGATTCATGGACGCGATCAGCATAAAGTTTGCCGGGAAATCCAATGCCATTTTTGCACGGGAGATAGTTACTTTTCTTTCTTCCATCGGCTGTCGCATCACTTCGAGAACGGTTCTTTTGAACTCGGGTAACTCATCCAGAAACAAAACACCATTATGCGCCAGCGAGATCTCACCGGGTTGGGGGGTACCGCCCCCACCCACCAGTGCCACATCCGAAATGGTATGATGCGGCGACCGGAAGGGTCGTTTATTGATGAGTGCACTATTCTCGGGAAGTTTCCCGGCCACACTGTGGATCTTTGTCGTCTCCAGTGCCTCCTGTAAACTTAAGGGCGGTAAAATGGTAGGCAATCTCTTCGCCAGCATGGTCTTTCCGGCTCCTGGCGGACCAATCAGTATCGCATTATGACCACCTGCAGCAGCGATCTCCATGGCCCGTTTGATATTCTCCTGCCCCTTTACTTCGCTGAAATCAATGTCAAAACAATACTGGTCACTAAAAAATTCCTCCCGGGTATTTACGATAACCGGTTGCAGGGAACCGGGATCTTCAAAAAAAGCCACCAGTTCTTTCAGATGCGTTACCCCGTATACTTCCAGATGATTAACCATTCCGGCTTCCCTGGCATTGGCCAGGGGAACAATCAACCCTTTGAATCCCTCTTTCCGGGCCTGTATGGCAATCGGTAATACACCTTTGATGGGCTGAACCGTGCCATCCAGACTCAGTTCTCCCATGATCACATAATCCTTCAGCAGATCTGTATCCGCCAGCTGCTCACTGGCACCCAGGATGCCAATCGCAATGGGCAGGTCAAATGCAGATCCCGTTTTTTTGATATCTGCCGGTGCCAGGTTGACCACAATCTTGGTGCGGGGCATAAAATACTCGTTGTCTTTGATGGCCGTTTCGGTTCGCTGTAAACTTTCCCGTACCGCACTGTCCGGTAGACCAACAATATGATAGCCCTGTCCCATACTCACGTCTACTTCTATGGTGATATTGATGGCTTCCACACCATATACGGCGCTGCCAAAGGTTTTTACCAGCATCTGGCTTTATTCTTTTAAGAAAGAAAGGTAAGGGTCTGTGATTTGCGCTCCTAGCGTATTTATACCTGATGTAAAGAAGGAGAATCAGTTTTCTAAACCTGTTTTTATAGCATAAACACCCTATTTGTACGATTTATGGGTCAGCAAAACACCATTTGGGGTTTAAAAACTACATTTGCGCCCGAATCAGTACCAGACATCGTGATTTGTTGAAAAGATACAACGCATCCGGTTCGTACATCAATTAACCAATCAGGATTCATTGTATGCGTAGAATGATCAGTTACCGGAAACTATTGAATGTCAGTGAAACGACAGAATTGAAAGAATTAAAAACGGTGTATCGGAACCTCATGAAGGAATGGCACCCCGATAAATTCCAGGATCATCCGGACGAAAAACATGCGGCTGAAGAAAAAAGTAAAAAGATCATTGAAGCCTATCACTTTCTCGTGAGTATTGCTCCGGAAACGCGTCTGCAAACAAAGGATGCCTATGCGGAAACAACCACCCTTTCCGGGATTGATGATTTTGAATACAAATCCGAAGTGCTGTCCATCCGTTTTTCTGATGGATCTGTTTATGAATATTTCGGGGTTCCCAAAGCGATCTATGTAAAACTGATCAACGCCGAAACACCTTCCCGTTTTGCCAGGAGACATATCTACCACAACTACCTCTACAGAAGTACAGAAAAGTTAGTAGCTGCCGTGTAATTTTTGCAAAGGATCGTGCGGGGTATTGGTATACCCGTTTGTTATCTTGTAAGGCAAGACAGATACCGGTAATCAATTCCACTGAATTGCAAAATACAAACAGGGTGTGGTGCCAATATTGGTCAGGTTATGCAATACCATTGAATTCAGTAAAACCACATCCCCGCCATTTGCCTTCTGGTGATCGGTACCGATCTGCATTTCTGCATTGCCATCGAGCATCAGGATGATTTCTTCATTGGTATGGGTATGCGGGTCATGACTCTTAAAACCCTGGTTTAACTGCGTTACATGAATGTCAAACCGGTTCAGCATGGCCGTCTGTCTGTCAAATAGCTGGCGGGTACTGCCTTTGTCTGTGGGTTTAGCCACCATATCCTTCCAGTCCATCACAAAAGAAGGCCCCGATTTCTTACCTCTTTCCAAATCTACCGGCGCTTTGGAATGATAGACCATGGCATAATATGCTGCTGTCTGATCGCCAGCGTTTTCGAATGTCACCTGGTCGCCGGGCAGGACAAAAACCACTGAGCCCCTGTCAAGCATATATTCCTTTCCGTTCAGGGAAACTTTTACCGGTCCTTTTTTGATGATAAAAAATCGCTCATTGCCGGTTGCATTGGCTTTGTAATTTTTGGATTGCCCTTTTGCCAGCTCCATACCCCTCATTTCATGCTGAGACAGGATTGCCCCGGATCCGGAAAAGATTTCACGGGTAGCTGCATTTTTTTTTGAAGAAACCGGACTGTTATCCCAGGTATATACTTTTGAGACCAGTATACCGGATTGTGCAATGGAATAACTGCAGAAAAATAAGGCCGACAGGAAAATGGCAAGCTTCATAGGAGCAATGTTTTGTAGCAGGAAGATAATTATAAATTATCTAATAAATCCACTACGCCTTCTTTCCGCAGGATCAGATACCCCAGTCTGTCATTACTGATGCCCTCTTTTAGCTGGTAACTGAATTCCAGCTGGTCGTCCACAACGGCGGTTTCGAAGTAATGGAACTGGATATTCTCATGTTTCCGGAGATCGTCTCCGATTTCATACAAATGGGTGGAAAGGATAAAAAGCGCATTCTTCATTTTCCGTAATCCCTCAATAACGGTTACGCTGCATTTGACGGCATCCTGCTGATTGGTGCCTTTGAAGAGTTCATCAATCAGGATCAGCCATTTTTTCCCGTCACTGATCTTTTCGATGGTGTTCTTGATGCGTTGTACTTCATTAAAGAAAAAGCTTTCCCCTTTTACAATATTGTCTACCACCTGGATATTACTCAGTAATCCATCCAGCAGGCTGAGCCGCATCTGCTTTGCCGGTACGCCCATGCCCAGGTGTGCCAGGTAAGTGGAAACACCAACGGCCTTGATAAAAGTGCTCTTGCCCGCCATATTGGCGCCGGTAAGAAAAAGGAAATTCCGGTGTACCGACAGAGTGAGGTCATAGGCAATGGGTGTGGTCAGCAAGGGGTGATACAAACCCTTTGCTTCCAGAAAAGGCTCTGCAGTTTCGCTGAACACAGGAAAAGTATAGCCATATTCCTTACAGACTTTTGCGAGGCTCAGATAAGCGTCCAGTTTGCTGTAGATATCTCCCAATTCTTCACTCTGGCTCTTAAAATGCGATTTCAGGAACCCGCCAAATCGGAGTACCTGAGCGGGGGTCAAGGATTTCTTATCGGCTTCCATCATTTCCTGCAAAGTGGCTTTGCTGATCAGCATGGCCATCCGGGTGATCCAGCTTGACAGTTGACGGCTTAACGTAAACTTTTCCAGCAGGGTTATGATCTTCTGTATTCCCCTGATAAAATCGATGGCGTGTTCAACCGTATACCGGATCAATGAATAATCGGGTCCGTTGAAAAGTTTGTAATAAAAACTGTTGAAGGTATTCGGATGATCAGGATACTTGTTTAGATGGGTTTGATAGTATTGATCCATTACCATTATCGTCCCATTGGTCACGGTAACCGGCCAATCCTGGCTAACTTCCATCAACTGCTGAATGCTTTGCTGGTTATCCAGGATGGCATCAACAGAATGGAGCGGGTTCGCTAAAAAATAACGGAGATATTCTCTGCCCCCATTGGTATGGGTGCGGTTAAGATGATAAAATACAGACTGCTCTTCTTCGGCATGAAAAATGGAAAGGTCGGCAAGCGTTATTTTGTCTACCTGCATGGCATTATTTTAGGGTTGGGTAGTAAAGTTAGGCGTTGCATCCAAGAAATCCAGACCCATCAACGTTCAAATTGCAGACGGCTACCCAACTGAGATGCATCAAACACCCCGTTTCCATAAGCCAGATGACCATTCACAAAAGTATGGGTCACCGAAGCCGGAAAACGAAAGCCTTCGAGAGGACTCCAGCCGCATTTGTACAGGATATTCTCTTTACTGACCGTATTGGGTTGATTTGGGTTAACCAGCACCAGGTCGGCATGATAGCCTTCCCGGATAAATCCTCTTTCCTTTATCTGAAAACAGGTAGCTACCGCATGACTCATTTTTTCCACCATTTTCTCAATACTGATCTTTCCTTCCTGCACATAATACAGCATCAGTTGTATGGAATGTTGCACCAGGGGAAGACCGGCATGTGCCTGTTCATAGGGTTCCTGTTTTTCCGCCCAGGTATGGGGTGCATGGTCGGTGGCAATCACATCCAGTCTGTCATCCAGCAATGCCTGCCAGAGTGCATCGCGGTTTTCAGGTGCTTTGATGGCGGGATTGCATTTGATCTGATTGCCCAGTCTTGCATAGTCATCACTGGTAAAATGCAAATGGTGTACACAGACTTCTGATGTGATCCTTTTGTCTTTCAGCGGCAGCATATTGGAAAACAACTGTAATTCTTTCGCAGTGGTAATATGCAGGATATGCAAACGGCTATTGTATTTCTTGGCGTATTGTATGGCTTTGAAGGAAGATTCAAAACAGGCTTCTGCATTTCTGATGATGGGATGGTCAGAGGGTTCCAGCTTCGGTTTCTGCGCTTTTATCGCAGCCAGATTCGCCTTGATGATGTTTTCGTCCTCGCAATGGGTAGCGATCAGCAGTTCGGAACCCGAGAATACTTTTTCCAGCATCAGCGGGTTGTCCACCAGCAGGTTTCCGGTGGAAGATCCCATAAAGATCTTGACACCGCATACTTCGTTCTTTTTATCATTGGTTCGGAGGATCTCTTCAATATTATCATTCGAAGTGCCCATGAAAAAAGAATAGTTGGCCAGGGAACTGTTCCGGCCAATGGCATATTTGTCTTCCAGTAATGTTTGGGTGAATGCCGGCGGTTTTGTATTGGGCATTTCCATAAAGGATGTCACTCCGCCTGCTACAGCCGCAAGGGCTTCGGTATGGATATCGGCCTTATGGGTAAGTCCGGGTTCCCTGAAATGCACCTGGTCATCAATGGCGCCGGGGATCAGGTATTGATGGCTGCCATCTATCTCTGTACTTTTTTCTTTGGTATCCAGTGATGAACCGATCTTTTCAATCCGCCCTTTTTTTACCAGCAGATCCCCTTCAAAACGTTTGCCTTCATTAACGATGGTGGTGTTTTTTATCAGATAGGTTTTCATGATGACCCGGGATTTGATGAGCAGCTGCAATTTATAAAATACATCCTAGCCGGCTGGGTTTTTCTGAAAATTCTGACAACTAGTCCTCGAAGTGAATCGAAAAAACGACCATCCTGGAGAGGATCTGATCCAGTACATTGGAGTATTTCAGGTTGGGGTCACGCTGGTGCAAATCGGTTAAACCGTTGCTGATTTTGATTTCAGGTGAGATGGTTACAAAAGGCAGGTAGAAATTAAAACCCATGCCAAATTCGAAACCGATATCGTTTCTTTTCAGTTTGATGATATCATCCACATTCCGGGCGGTGGAGTTGCTGGATAGATCCGTGTCGAGTTTTAAACCACCCAGCAGATAGGTCCTGAAATTCCCGATCCTGTCTGAGTTGAATTTTATCTGTATGGGTAAACTCACCAGCGTGGAAGGCAGGATCTGGTTTTGCAGATCGGCTTCACCGGGTTTGGTCTTATTGAGTCTATACTGGATATATTTGGAACCGCCAATGATGAGCTGCGGATTCAGCCTTACCTGGAAATGATCGCTTAACCGTGCGGTCGCCATCAGACCCATGGCAATCCCGCCGCTCGAACCGGGTTCGGCAGACATGATGCTGTCGCTCTGTAAAAACTGGGCCGATTTGGCGATGTGTAAGGAGGAGTAATTATAACCCAGGGTCAGACCAAAATAATAGACCAGATCATCATGGTTACGACGATAGATCTCTTTCTGCGCATGTAGGTTGGATGCACAAAACAGAAGGATGACAACAGGTAAGACTACTTGCTTCCGCAATAAATAGTGCATATTCCGAAACTAAGCTTTTTCAAATAAGTTTGGGTAAATCCTGCTTCATCTAAAAGTTTTAAAAAGTTTTGACCTTCCGGGAAGGCCTGAACACTATCGTTCAGATATTGGTAGGCGTCTTTATTCTTTGCAAACAGTTTTCCGATAAAGGGCGTTATCCTGTTCATGTAAAAAGAAAACAGAAAAGATAAAAAACCCGCATCGGCTTTTGAAAATTCCAGTACCACCAGTTTTCCGCCAGGTGCCAGCACCCGGTACATTTCTGAGAGTCCTTTTTCAAGATGTTGAAAATTACGGACACCAAATGCAACGGTGATCGCATCAAAGGACTGATCGGCGAAACGGATCACTTCGCTATCCCCTTTCAGTAATTGAATCTGCCTGTTCAATCCCAGCTTATCCAGCTTCTTTCTCCCCAGTTCCAGCATCCCTTCCGAAATATCAATTCCGGTAATGGAATCCGGTTGTAATTGTCTATAGGTCAGGATGGCTACATCGCCGGTACCGGTTGCCACATCCAGTATTTTTTTG
>JAGWTX010000120.1 GCA_028875955.1 Bacteroidota bacterium
TTGTTTTTCATTAAGGTTGTCTGCAACAAAGGCCCGGAAGGGTTCCATGCTGATATTGATACAGGAGTCGAGTATCCAAAGCGTACCTGCAGCCATCCAGATCACGGACGCATTCGGCATGACAAATAAGGCAAGTGAGCTGAGGATGGCTCCGATCAGAAAATACGGTCTTCGTCTTCCCAGTCTTGGATGCCAGGTTCGATCACTCAGATAGCCAATGATGGGTTGAACCAAAAGCCCTGTCATGGGAGCAGCCAGCCATAATCCGGGAATCTGTTCAGGTGATGCCCCCAGGTATTCATAAATGGCACTCATATTACCCATCTGCAAACTCCAGCCAAACTGAATACCGAAAAAACCAAAACACATATTCCAGATCTGCCAGAAACTAAGGCGGGGCTTTTCACCCATGTAGGCTGTTGACATAGCAATCGTTTATGATAACATGTAAAATATACACCCATCTAAAATACTATAAAAAAACATCCCCTTTGGGATGTTTTTAGCATATCAGGTAAGCGCTGAATCCATTTTGCTGGTTGAACATTCCTGGCCAATGTCTATATCACAAACCCATCCGGTAAAATTGCCTGTTTTTTCACCACCACGATCCCATCCTTAACCGTATACAGTGCGTGATCGGTATTTTCCAGGTGTTTACCGCCATTGATCCGAACATCATTGCCTATGCGGCAATTCTTATCGATCAATGCATCCTTGATATAACATCTTTCACCGATCCCGATCCTGGGCAATCCTTTTTCAGCATTACTGGCCATTTCCTCAATGGTCTCATAATAATCGTTACCCATGATATAGGAACCCACGATGGTGGTTCCCTTTCCAATCCTGGCACGAATACCAACCACACTCTGTTCGATCCGGCTGGCATGGATGATGGACCCTTCTGCAATGATGGTTTTTTCCAAAGTGGTCCCGCTGATTTTTGCAGGAGGCAGCATCCTCGCACGGCTATACACCGTTTTCTTGTTATCAAATAAATTGAACGGAGGGATCTCCTGAGTCAGGGCCAGATTGGCTTCATAGAAGGAATAAATGTTCCCGATATCCGTCCAGTAACCATCATACTGGAAGCTGATCACCTTGTACTGGGATATGGAATCCGGTATGATCTCCTTACCGAAATCCGTGGCTTTGGGATGCACTTCATTCAGCAGATGATACAAAATCTGTTTACTGAAAATATAAATACCCATGGATGCCAGATAGTTTTTCCCGTTACGCTGCATTTCTTCTCCGGTATCACTGGTCCATTCGGGTAAAAGTTCCTTCTTGGGTTTCTCGATGAAAGAGGTGATAAAATTGTTCGCATCTGTTTTCAGGATCCCAAACTCCGGTGCATCCCTGTCGTCTACCGGAATCGTGGCGATGGAAATATCTGCCCCTTTCTCGATATGGGCAGCTATCATATCTGTAAAATCCATCTGGTATAGCTGGTCACCACTCAAGATGAGTATGTATTCGAACTCCAGGTTTGATATATGCCGCAGTGATTGCCTTACGGCATCCGCTGTACCCTGGAACCAACCGGTATTATCCGGAGTCTGTTCTGCTGCCAGAATATCCACAAAGCCCGTACTGAATGCACTGAAGTGGTAGGTGTTTTTGATGTGTTTGTTGAGTGAAGCCGAGTTAAACTGGGTCAGAACAAACATCCGGTTGATATTGCTGTTGATACAGTTGCTGATGGGTATGTCAACCAAACGGTATTTTCCGGCAATAGGTACGGCTGGTTTTGACCGACTGGATGTCAAGGGGTATAACCGGCTTCCGGCACCACCTCCGAGTATGACGGCAACAACTGATTTTGATAAACTCTTCATATTGGCAATTTAAGATTTTTAAATCTACTACATAATCCGGTACAGGTTTACCTGACGGATTCGTATACCGCCGTGTACTGATCTACGGTACTTTCCCAGCTATGGTCAATCTGCATCATGTGCTTTCGCATCTTCTCCATATGTTCTGAATCCTTGTAAACCGAGATGGCCCGACCGATGGAATATTCCACATCAGATACAGATGCATGATTAAACCGGACCCCAAAACCATCCGGATCACCCATATCAACTACGGTGTCCTGTAATCCCCCTGTGCTTCTCACAATGGGTACCGTACCATACCGCATGGCATACATCTGGTTCAGGCCGCAGGGTTCCACCCTGCTGGGCATCAATAAAAAATCAGCACCTGCATACATTTTATGGCTTAGGGTTTCATCATACCCGATCACGGTGTTAAAACTGCCCTTGTAAGGTTCAGTCATTTGTTGAAATGCCCATTCAACCTGCGTTTCACCACTTCCCAATACCAAAAAACAGGCCTGGTCCGGCATATGATACAACGCGGATTTGATGGCATCGGGTAAAATATCGGCCGCTTTCTCTCCAACCAGCCTGCCTATGAATACAAACAGCGGTTTTTCGGGGTCGAGACCGAACTGACTGCAGAGCAAGGCCTTGTTTTTTTGTTTCCCCCTGGTAACTGTTTTAACCGAAAAATGACTTTCGAGGTATTTATCGGTAGCCGGATCCCAGACATCATTATCGATCCCATTCAGGATACCCAGGCACTTACCCTTTTCATATTCAAACAATTTTTCCAGTCCGTTTGAATTGACACGCAATTCATTCAGATAACTCCAACTAACGGTTGTTATTTTTGCCGCACATTTCACAGCCGATGCGAGCGGGTTCATGCTATCCGCCCAATCCAGCATCCCTCTTTTCCAAAGATCCCAGCGAGGGATATAACGGCTTTTGTCCCATCCCATCCATCCCTGGTATTGTGCATTGTGTATGGTAAAAATCGAGGGAACGTTACGCAAGCGGGCAAAATCATAACAGTACTGCATCATAAAGGGTATGAACCCGGTATGGTGGTCATGGCAATGCACGATGTCTGGCTGATGCTCCCAACTGCTCATCCAGCTGACAACCGCTATCTGAAAGGCTGTAAACCGCTCGGGGTCATCATCATACCCATATATCTTTTGTCTGTCCAGCAACCCATTGATATCCACCAGAAAGAGGTCAAAACCCAGTTTATTGGTGGGTTCTTTGATGATGGTGAAGTCAAAAAACCAGTTACCCAGATTGGCAGAACCTTTGAAATCAACGGTCCACTCATTGTCATAGAGAAATTTGGTACGGTACATCGGCATGACCACTTTGGCTATATGGCCTGCCTTACATTGGTATTTGGGCAGGGCCCCCACCACATCACCCAATCCACCGGCTTTGGCAACGGGATAGCATTCCGCACTTACATGAATAATCTCCATGAGAGAAATATAGTTATTTTTATTAGCAGTTCTAATTATTACATGAATTTAATAAATAAGTGCTTAAAGATTAAAATTTTAAAAAATCTAAAATGTGCTTACTTTACCTTTAACTATTATTAACCATCTAACGATTATTTATGAATCAAAAAACCAACTGGTCCCAGTTTGGCACATTGATCTCCGTATTTTTCTTTTGGGGATTTGTCGCGGCTTCCAATGATATCCTGATCCCGGTTTTCAAAAAAGCCTTTGATTTATCACAGGCGCAGAGTCAGTTGGTTTCTTTTGCCTTTTATGTAGCCTATACGGTGGGCTCCATCATCTATTTCCTGATCTCAAAGTTTATGGGTGGAGACGTACTCAACCGGATCGGCTACAAAAACGGGATTGCATTGGGGCTGATCATTTCTGCAATCGGCACATTACTGTTTTATCCCGCAGCAAATGATCGTTCCTTCACTTTAATGATAACGGGTCTTTTTGTAGTGGGTCTGGGTTTTTCCCTGCAACAGATTGCAGCAAACCCCCTGGCTATCGTTATCGGTGACCCGAAAACAGGTTCTCAGCGTCTGAATATGGCAGGAGGCATCAATAATTTTGGCACCACTATCGGACCCTTGCTGGTGAGTTTTGCCATTTTTGGTACGGTTACCACCGGAGTACAGGAGGCAAGCATTGAAAGTGTGAAAACGCCTTACCTGGTGCTGGGTGTGGCTTTCATACTGGTTGCCCTGTTTTTTAAATTCTCCAGTATCCCCAATAAAATTGACCTGGATGCCGTTGCGGAAAGTGAAGCCGAAAGTGATTCAAAAGTCTTGCATAAATCCTCGGTGTTTCAATACCCCCAGCTGGTATTGGGCATGATCGGCATTTTTGTATATGTAGGCGTAGAAGTCGCCACTGCCAGTAATCTGCCGGAATACATGAAACAACACCTGAATCTGCCCACCAACCAGGTGGCCCCCTATATATCCTTATACTGGGCCAGTCTGATGATGGGTAGGTGGACAGGGGCTGTTGGTGCCTTTGATGTGAGTATGGGTGCCAAGAAAATCCTGAATTTCCTGATGCCTTACCTGGCTTTTGGGGTATTCCTGACGGTGAATGCCATTGCACAACACGATATCAGTTCATTCTATGTGTATGGATTTGTCATCATCGCCATGATTGTAGGTGATATCATGAGTAAGGGCAGTCCGGCCCGCATGCTTCTGATCTTTTCCACCCTGGGTATTACCGCACTGATTATAGGCATGCTGACAACAGGCATGACCAGCGTATTTGCCTTTACCAGCGTGGGACTCTTCTGCAGTACCTTATGGCCCTGTATTTTTACATTGGCGATTGCCGGTTTGGGTAAACATACCAACCAGGGAAGCAGCTTATTGATCATGATGATCATGGGAGGCGGTATTATCAGTGTGGTCCAGGGACTGGTGGCAGATGACAAGATATTGGGAATCCAGAACAGCTATGTGGTAGGTGTTTGTTGTTTCCTGTATCTGGCATTTTATGCGATCCGCAGTAAATCCATTCTGAAAGCACAGGGGATTGATTATGATATTAAGACCAGTGGCGGGCATTAATCTGTAACTTTACGCAATTTTCATAAATTCTCTTATCAGCATGAGCAAAGCAACCACCAGTGTAGAACCCCTTGCAATTGGTATTGATATCGGAGGTACCGGGACCAAATTCGGAATTGTGGACAGGCTGGGAAATCTTTTGTTTTCCAGCGAGATGTCAACCCGGAATCATACGGAACTCGAAGATTATATTGATGATCTTTATAATAATGTAGCCCCTTTGATCGAAAAAGCGGGTGGTGTGGGCAGGATGAAGGGAATTGGTTTAGGCGCCCCCAATGGCAATTATTATTCCGGTACCGTGGAATATGCCCCCAATCTTCCCTGGAAAGGCATTTTACCGCTGGCCAAATTGGTGGAAAACAAGTTCAGTCTCCCGGTGGTTCTCACCAATGACGCCAATGCTGCTGCCCTTGGTGAAATGATGTATGGCGCTGCAAAGGGTATGAAGGATTTTATCATGATCACATTGGGAACCGGTGTGGGTAGTGGTATCGTGGCGAATGGCAAACTGATCTACGGACATGATGGTTTTGCGGGTGAACTGGGACATACCATTATCATTCCCGACGGAAGGTTGCACGAAGGAACCGGTAAAAAAGGGTCACTTGAAAGCTATGCTTCGGCAACCGGTGTCAGATATACCGCTCTGGAAATGCTGGCAAAAACCAAAACCCCCAGTCTTCTTCGTAAGATTTCCAAGGAATCCATGGACTCCAAAAAAGTCTATGATGCAGCGATTGCAGGGGACCCATTGGCTAAAGAAATTTTTGAGTATACCGGAAAAATCCTGGGAATGGCATTGGCGAATTTTGTCATGTTCTCCAGCCCGGAAGCCATTGTTTTATTTGGCGGTCTGACCAAAGCGGGAGACCTGTTGCTGAAACCCACGAAGGAACACATGGAAGATAACCTGATTCAGGTTTTTCAAAACAAAGTAAAGATTCTTGTAAGCCATTTGAAAGAATCCGATGCGGCTATTCTTGGTGCCAGTGCATTGGTCTGGGAACTGAAGTGAGAATTCACAAATGACTTTACATACCGATTACTTCATAAATAAAAAACGTCCCGATCAGGACGTTTTTTATTTATGAGTGACTCATCGCATTCTTTTCATTTTGCCAGGCTTCTTTGCCATAGCCGGGAATAACATGTTTCTCACTATGATAGGATGATCTGACCAATGGCCCGCTCTCCACATAATCAAAACCAAGCTCATACCCGATCTCACGGAGTTCTGCAAATTCATCCGGATGGACAAAGCGCTGAACCGGCAGGTGTTTTTTGGTGGGTTGCAGGTATTGTCCCAATGTCAGAACATCTGTACCCACGTTTACCAGATCCTGCATAGACTGTATAACCTCTTCCCTTGTCTCTCCCAGTCCGAGCATGATGCCGGTTTTGGTACGCATACCCCCTTTTTTCAACAGACGCAGCACTTCCAGGCTTCTTCTGTATTTTGCCTGGATCCGAACCTGTTTTGTCATTCGCTCTACGGTTTCCATATTATGACTCACCACATCGGGTGCGGCAAGGATAATACGCTGGATCTGGTCTTCCTTTCCCTGGAAATCCGGTATCAGCGTTTCCAAAGTAGTATCCGGGTTCAGCCCTTTGATGGCTTCAATCGTATTATACCAGATTATGGAGCCTCCGTCCTTTAATTCGTCTCTGTCGACACTTGTAACAACGGCATGTTTCACTTTCATCAGGTGAATCGCTTCCGCAACCCGTTGGGGTTCATCCCAGTCAACCGCTTCCGGACGACCGGTGGCTACGGCACAGAAGCCACAGCTACGGGTGCAAATATTACCGAGAATCATAAATGTTGCCGTACCGGCACCCCAGCATTCGCCCATATTGGGACAATTGCCGCTTTCACAGATGGTATGTAATTTATGGGTATCAACCAGACCCCGCACATGCTTGTAACTCTCGCCAATGGGTAATTTTACCCTCAGCCAATTGGGTTTCTTTAATGGAGAATCGGTCGGATTTATGGTAGTGATTACAGGTAATTCTTGCATCCCGGGTTCTTTAGATTAACGATTGGGGAATATCCCGTTCAGGTACTGTATCCCTCCAGGAATAAACAGCATACATGAGGAATGGTTTCCAAAAAGCAAAAATAGGTCACTTTCGCTTACCAAATACGAGGGCTATGTATGCGTTAAAAAAGAACTTTTTCTCTTTGTTTAACAAGACAATGGGCATGTTTTGTGTATAATATTCCGCATTGACCCCAACTTCCAGGGCAGACAGGACTTCATTATACCGGCCGTAATCGAACCGAAGTGCCGCTCTGGCATGAGCACCGGGCACAAATTTGATCTCATTAAACCCCTTGGTTAAACTGCCTCTTCCGATAATAATGGTAGGATCCAGAAAAAGGGCATCATTATTATCATATTTGATCTG
>JAGWTX010000121.1 GCA_028875955.1 Bacteroidota bacterium
ATTCCCTTCCTGATACGCTTGAACCAACGGGGTTTTGCCGGATCACTTCCCTGACTTTCGTCACCAGTCAGGTTTGCTTCAAAATCTTCTTCACGTTCTTTTTTCATAACGGTCATTTATTGGGGCGGTGAAGATAATAATTATTTAATCATTGATAGATTCTCTTGCGTTCCACACAACTGCCAGGATAAACCGGCTGATAGGAAAGAAAGGACAGGATCTACGGACTTACCGGCAAGACCCCTGGATCCCTTTCCCGAACCCTTTTTTTACATCTTCCGACGATCGGTTGGCTGATTTACAAAGATTGCTAACAATTGTTAGTGCGCCAAATAAAGCAGCTTAATTTATCATTAGTGAAGGGGTACTGCTGACAAAAAACGCCCATGTAAACATGGGCGTTCGGATATAAAAATAGGAGTTTATGCGTTTCGGTTGATGCAGTTAAGGTCTTCAAAAGCAACTTCCAGTCGCTTACTGAAATTTTCTTCCGCCTTACGCAGCCAGACCCGGGGATCATAGAATTTTTTATTGGGTTTGTCAGGACCTTCCGGATTACCCAATTGTCCCTGTAAATAAGCTTGGTTTTTAACATAGAACTGATGAATACCTTCCCAGAAAGCCCATTGGAGATCGGTATCAATATTCATTTTGATGGCACCATATCCGATCGCTTCCCGGATCTGGTGTTGGGGAGAACCACTACCGCCATGGAATACGAAATAAACAGGTTTGGGACCGGTTTTCAGCTCTTTCTCAATATACAGCTGGCTGTTTTGTAAGATAATCGGTCTGAGTTCCACATTTCCAGGGCTATATACACCATGCACATTTCCAAAAGCGGCGGCAACGGTAAATAAGTTACCCACTTTACTCAATTCGGTATAGGAATAGGCAACATGCTGCGGTTGTGTATAGAGCTTGTCGTTTTCAACACCGCTGTTATCCACACCATCTTCTTCACCACCTGTAACACCCAGCTCGATTTCGATACTCATGCCCAGCGGGGCCATCCTTTTGAAGAAGGCAACCGAAGTCTCAATATTCTCTTCGAGCGGTTCTTCAGAAAGATCCAGCATGTGGGAGCTGAAAAGGGGTTGTCCTTTCTCTTTGAAATATTGTTCACCTGCATCGATCAATCCACTTACCCAGGGTAACCATTTTTTGGCTGCGTGATCGGTATGTAAGACTACAGGAACGCCATAATATTTGGCAACATTGTGAATGTGTAAAGCCCCTGAAATACCACCGGCGATATTTCCCTGAAGGTTATCATTGGGCATTCCCTTACCGGCAATAAATTGGGCACCACCGTTCGAGAATTGAATGATCACGGGAGAATTCACTTTAGCGGCGGTTTCCAGAACAGCGTTGATGGTATTGGTACCAATCGTATTAACTGCCGGAAGGGCAAACTGGTTATCTTTTGCGTCGTTGTATAAGGCTTCCAGTTCTTTACCAAATAATACGCCGGCTCTGTATTTTTTCATTGCTTAGTGGATTTAGATGAAATACTGCTTTTATGCCGGCAAGATACTTTACTTGGCGCAAACAACCGTTAGCTTTTACGCAGGGTATTTCCACTTATAAAGACGCCAGTAATCCTTTTAAATAGGCGGGTACATATTGTAACCTGCTGCCATACCAACTAAATATTTCGCCGTCAACCCATTGCACTTTCGCATGGGGTAAAAGTTGTTGAAAGGTCTGTATATGTTTCTCCGAAAAAGGATAGGGTTCGGAGGACAAAAACAGGATATCCGGATTCATTTGCCGGAGATCGGTCATCGTTATCTGTGGATAACGTGGATGTTCTGCAAATACATTTTGCAGACGCGCACGGCATAAGATGTCGTGTATAAAAGTATCTCCTCCCACCGTCATCAATGGGTCCTGCCAGATCAGGTAAGCCACTCTTTTTACCGGGGTATTGTCATTTCCCAAATGGGCAGCTAACTCCTCAAACCCCTTCTGTATTTTTTGCAGGATCCGGCTGGCTTGTTCCCCGGTTCCCGTGATGGAAGCCATCTCACGGATCATCTTACAGGCATCCTCCAATGTGGCAATATCGCTGGTCCATACAGGCGCCAGCTCCCGCAGGCTTTCCACCTGTTCTTTCCCATTTTCTTCCTTATTGGCCAGGATGAAATCTGGTCGCAAAGCTGCGATTTTTCCGGGATGGATTTTTTTGGTTCCGCCAATGATGGTTTTTTCTTTCAGCCAGTTTTTCGGATGGACGCAGAATTTGGTGATGCCGATCACCCGATCTCCCATTCCCAGGTCATAAAGCAGTTCAGTCTGCGAGGGAACCAGCGATACGATCCTGCGCGGCGTTCCGGACAAACTGACTGTATATCCTGTCTGGTCGGTAAATTGGGGCATGGCTATGGGCATTAAACCTTTCAGGAAGAAAGGTACTCCAAACCATTCAATCGTATTTTAAAGTGTGGCAGGTGAAAGGAAAAAAGGATCTTCTTCCTCGTGGTAGTCTTTTTCAACCAGTTTCTGCAAACCCATAAACCCAGCCTGCCAATAGGGTACAAGCATGGATATGGAAAGTATCCTGGTAAGGGGCAGTTTGCTGTTGATGATGTTTTCTTTTACCTGTGACAGGATCCGGTAACTGTCTGTATCGGTGATGGATTTTAGGATAGCCATGGCATAAAATTAGTGAATGCCACAAACTGACCGAAGAAAATTATGTTATGGGATATAACTACACATTATAGATCTGTTGTGCCAGTTTTATGAAACTCTTATTGAGTTCATTATTCTCTCCCTTGCGCTGGATGAAGAAAAAATTTCTTTCAATCCGCAGCCCTTCAAAATTGATTTCAAAGAGTTCCCCGTATTTCAATTCTTTCACAATTGACCGCTGGGGTAAAAAACCCAGGGTGTCGGATTCTATTAGAAAATTCTTTAAGGATTCCGTACCGCCCAGTCTCACTTTTATATTTAATTCACTCAGTTTGATCTTGTTTTTTTCAAGGGCATATTTCAGGGAAGCCATCGTACCGCTACCCCTTTCCCGAAAGGCCAGGGGCATGCCTACCAGGTCTTTGATCTGGTAATTCCTTTTTTTGGCGATATCACTGTTCCTGCCACAAACGGCAATGACCTTGTCTGTAAGAAAGGATTGATAGTCTACCTGGTTGAATTTTATCCTCCCTTCAATGATACCCAGGTTTATATCCTGGTTGAGGAGGGCTTCCAATACAAGTTCGGAATTCCGGTTAAGGGAACTGATATTGATATTCGGATACAGATGATTAAAGGAGGAGAGGATTTTTGGCAGTATGTACAAGGCAACCGTGCTGCTGGCACCCAGTTTCAGGAAACCTTTTGCCTGCATCACATCTTTCAGCCGGGAAATTTCAAATTCGGTAAGATCCTGTATCTGTTTTACTTCATTTAATCTTTCAAACAGAACTTTGCCGGCCGTTGTCAATTCGATCAATGTCCCTTTCCGGTCAAATAATTTTATCTTGTAGTAATCTTCGAGGGATTTTATGTGGTTACTGATGGCTGGTTGGGATATGTACAATACCTGACTGGCTTTCGAAAAGCTTTTTTGCTGTGCCACTATCAGGAAAACTTCATGTCTGGTAGAGATCATAATCTTTACAATGACAGGTCATGTCTATTGACCCATGTACCGAACCTTTTATTTTGCCAGGCATTGTATCACATCGTATTTGGTTACGATATGCCATTCGCCTTTTTCGTCTTTTGCCAGCACCGCGCCATTTTCTTTGGTGATGAGCTTTCCCAGTCTTTCAACCGGGGTATCAAAAGCTACCAGCGGATAGGCAGGTTCCAAAACCGTTTCCACCGTTTCGTTTTTGATTTCCGCATTGCTGAATAGTTTCTGAAACAAACCACTTTCACTTATGGCACCGATACAGTTATCCCCTTTCATAACGGGTATCTGTTCAATGTCATATCGCTTCATCAGTTCAACCGCCTCAGAAACCATCACGTCTGCATCAACGGTAACCAGTCTTTTGGCTTTTCTTCCGTTCACGATATCCTTGAATGTTTTCACTTCCAGGAAACCTCTTTCCATCATCCACTGGTCGTTGTAAATCTTACCCACATACCGGCTTCCATGGTCATGAAAAATACAAACAACCACATCGTCTTTTGTTAAACCCTCCTTTAATTGCATCAGGCCCTGTAAACAGCTGCCGGCACTATATCCGCAAAAGAGGCCTTCCTCTTTGGCAATTCTTCGGGCCATTACTGCACCATCCTTATCCGTCACCTGTTCAAAATTATCAATAACGCTCATATCATAATTCAAGGGTACAAAATCCTCTCCGAACCCTTCTGAAATATAGGGATGCACTTCATTCATATCCACTTCACCGGTCTTGAAGTATTTGGTAAGCAGGGACCCGTACACGTCAATGGCCCAGATCTTGATAGCGGGATTTTTTTCTTTGAGGTACATGGCGGTTCCGGTAATGGTACCGCCTGTGCCGGCAGTACAGACCAGGTGGGTGATCTTACCTTCGGTTTGCGCCCAGATTTCCGGACCAGTACTTTCATAATGCGCCTGGCGGTTGGCCAGGTTATCGTACTGGTTCATATAGATGGAATTGGGAATCTCGGTCGCTAAGCGTTTGGCAACGCTGTAATAACTTTTCGGATCTTCCGGAAGCACGTTGGTAGGACAAACAATCACATCTGCTCCAACGGCTTTCAGGATATCCGCTTTTTCCTTGGATTGTTTATCGGTCGTAACAAAAATACATTTGTATCCTTTCACACAGGCTGCCAGGGCCAGACCCATGCCTGTATTGCCACTGGTCCCTTCAATAATGGTTCCACCCGGTTTGAGTTTGCCTTCCTGTTCGGCAACTTCCACCATCTTCAGTGCCATCCGGTCTTTAATGGAATTGCCGGGGTTGAAATAATCCACTTTGGCCAATACGGTTGCGGGAATGTCTTGGGTGATCTTATTCAGTTTGATCAGTGGCGTATTGCCAATGGTTTCCAGGATGTTGTTCAGCCACATAATAAACTAACGATTGTTTGCGGCAAAGGTAAAGTTTTGTGCATCCGGTTGGCAGCCGATTGTAAAATAGATCTTTCGAAAAGCAAAATGATAAAGCGGCAGAGCGCTGTTTCCCGGTATTCTGTTAACCGTAGGCTTTCGTACCGGCGGTACTATCGGTATCCGTTTGCTGCCTATTTGCGCTTAAAAGCTTTTCACCAGGTTTATCGAAATGGCTTCTTCCTGACCATTGGTCACATCTTTTGCGGTTTCCTTGCTGGCTGATTTCTCGGTTACCGGGGCGTTGCTTTGCAGATATCCTACAATTACAGCAGGAACAAGAAATAACATGGCGATCAGGTTGGCGGTTAAAATGAACTTTTTCATAACGTTGTTTTTAAGTGGTTTGCTTTGATAAAACAAAGATAGGAACTCTAATAATACTATGCAATACATAGTACCAATCAAAGGAAGCTATATTTTTACACCTAATAATGAGTTATGCCATGGAATGCAGTAAAATCAAGGGTTTTGAATGTTACAGTAGTAAATATTTTAATATGTATATTGTGATAAACGGTTACCCGGAAGGATGAAATACAGGGTTGACAGCAGAATAAAAGGAAAAAGAGAGGACGACAATTGGATCAGGAACTGAACCTGTCGGTCATTTTTGCGCAGATCTGTGATTCGATCATTTTTTCACCCACACCGATCATATTCATAAATGCTTTGGCATTGCTGATACCATGACCGATGATAACGGGTTTGGCTACCCCCAGAACGGGTGTGCCACCATAATTTTCGTAATGAAAGCGGCTGAAATAGGCATCAGAGGCGAATCCCCTCTGTAAAGTGAGGTCATAGACAGACTCGGCCAGCTTTAGTATGATGTTGCCGGTAAAGCCGTCACAGACAATCACATCGGCTTTGTCGTTGAACAGGTCCCGGCCTTCGATATTGCCGATAAAATTAACCTGCCGGTTTTCTTTCAGGAGGGGATAGGTAGCCTGAACCAGGATATTACCCTTGCCTTCTTCTTCACCCACATTCATCAAACCGACTTTCGGATTTTCGATACCCAGGACCGATTCGGCATACAAACTTCCGAGAAGGGCAAACTGGTTCAGTTGTTCGGGTTTGCAGTCTGCATTCAGACCTACATCCACCAAAACACCTGTTCCGCCGTTTAATTTTGGGACAATGGTGGCGATAGTGGGACGAAGTACACCTTCAATGGGTTTGATGCTGAACATGGCACCCACCAGCATGGCACCGGTATTTCCGGCACTCAGAAAGGCATCGATCTTACCGGTTGCCAGCATGTGGAATCCGATAGCGATGGAGGAGTTGGGCTTTTCCTTTAATGCCTTGGTAGGATGTTCGTGATAACCGATCACTTCCGGGGCATGTACCAAATGCAAATTAGGTGATGTAACCTGGTATTCCTCCATCAGAGGTCTTACCTGTGTTTCATCACCTATGCAGAAAATGGAGGCCGTACGAATATCTTCAGACATGTATAGCTGCAAGCCTTTCACCGCTTCCAGCGGTGCAAAATCTCCACCCATCATGTCTAAACCTATATTCATCGTGGCAGGAAGCTAAGAGTTGATCTAAAAAGGTTAGGCTTTCAAAGGCGCTTTTTCAGCAACCAGTTTTCCTTTATAGAACAATTTCCCTTCGCTAACGTGCGCGCGATGGCGTACATGGGTTTCACCAGTGGTGCTGTCTTTACTCAACGTTACTTCCTGAGCCACATAATGGGTTCTTCTCTTGGCACTACGTTGTTGTGAATGTCTGCGTTTAGGATTCGGCATAAGTCGAAATTTATGATATCAAAAAAATTAATCCAGGTTTTTAAATTTATCCAATCCCTTGAAAACAGGGTTACTGTCCTTTAAGGTCTGTTCTTCCATTTTCTTCAGTTTCTCCAATACTTCCAGGTTGCATTTTGGCCCCCCCATTTCTTCCTTGCTGCACATTTTCTGCAACGGGATACTGAGATTGATGAACTCATATATCCAGTCTGCCAGATGCAGGTGACTCTCTCCCCGGCTGATATAATATACATCGGGATCCTCCTCCTGCTCATTCATGATTTCGGGGTCATCCACCATTTTTACAATAATGTTGAATTCATCCCAAAGCTGCATGGGCAGTGTGTTTCCACACCTGTCACAGGAAGCGTTCACTGTTCCGTCAATATCAAACTTCAGTTGCATGAATCCGTTGTTTTTCTCCAGACTCAGTTTGATATTGGCAATGCAGTTTTCAAAATCCTGCT
>JAGWTX010000122.1 GCA_028875955.1 Bacteroidota bacterium
ATGCGCCTGATACAGGGCCCGCAAACATGGCTTCCACAAGTACCACCGATCCAATGGCGGCACCGGCAAACAGTCCCTGTTCTTTGGAACCGGTAGACACCCGGAAAACCACCAGCATCAGTATACAGGTTAGTATGATTTCGAGAATAAAAGATTGTTGCCAGCCATTGGCAGGTAAAGTAGCACCCAGCGTTAAGGATGAGGGAAATAAATAAGCCAGTAATCCGCTGGCAGAAACTGCCCCCGCCAGCTGTGCCAGCAGGTAAGGAACCAGTTCTTTTACCGGAAAAAGTTTGGCAGCGGTAAACGCCAGGGTAACCGCGGGGTTAATATGTGCCCCGGAAATATCGCCAAAAGCATAAATCAAAGCCATCACAATCAGTCCGAAAATAATGGCAACCCCCACATGCGTTACCGAACCATGCATGGTTTCATCAACAATGGCCGCACCGGTTCCGCAAAAAATAAGGATGAATGTGCCCAGGTATTCTGACAGGTATTTTCTCATGCTGTTCCGGTTCTTGTACTTCTTCTTTCCAGCAGAAGCGTATCACGCCAGATGCCATTCATTTTGCCGATTTTTTCCCTGCTTCCAACCATGCGGAAACCACAGGCTTTGTGAATGGCAATACTGGCTTTGTTTTCAGGGAAAATACCCGACTGAAGCGTCCAGAAATTTTCTTTCTCACTGGCTTCTATCAATGCACCCAGTAATTGCCTGCCAATTCCTTTACCCCTTGCCGCATCGCTTACATATACGCTTACTTCACCAACGCCGGCATATACACAACGGCCGCTTACCGGTGTAATAGCAGCCCAGCCAAGAACTGTTGGCCCTTCAATGGCAACCAGTCTTGGCCTCGCAGCATGTGCAAGGTCCCACTCCTCCCGCGAAGGGGCTGAAGTTTGAAAACTGGCATTACCGGTAGCAAGGCCTTCTTCATAAATTTGTTTAACGGCATCCCAGTGATGGGTTAACATTTGGGTTATCTCCATGGCTCTTTATTTAACCGCAACATCCCGAACCGGGTGTGCAGCAGGCTTCCTGTGTTACTGGTTTTTCCGCATAAACGGTTACACTGTAAATACCCAGGTTACTGTTTCTGAAATCGATTAATTCCTCTTTGCTGATATAGTGTAACAGAATATCATCCGGTATGGTAATTACTTTTTCTTTCTGAATAGTAATGTTAGTAAAACTATTTGCACTGATGAGTTCCAGGTATACCTGTTTCTGGATAGCACCCGATACACAACCGGCATACATTTCGGCAGCCTGTTTTAATTGTGCAGGCAATTCGCCTTCGAGTACAATATCCGAAATACTGAAATGGCCACCGGGCTTGAGTACGCGGAATATTTCCTGTAATACATTGTATTTATTGGGAACCAGGTTCAGTACACAATTGCTCACCACCACATCGGCAATATTGGCCGATACCGGCATTTTTTCAATATCACCCAAACGAAATTCTACATTGTGCCAACCCAGTTTCTCTGCATTGGTACGGGCTTTCTCAATCATTTTCTCGGTAAAATCAATCCCGATTACTTTGCCGGTTTCGCCTGTGAGCGAACGGGCAATAAAACAATCGTTACCGGCACCGCTACCAAGGTCAATTACGAGGTCGCCCCGTTTAATTTTGGCAAACTCAGTAGGTAAGCCGCATCCCAGGCCAAGATCGGCATCGGGGTTATAGCCATTTAGTTGTGTGTAATCATCAGCCATCAGGTTATACACTTCAGTGCTGCAGGCACCGCTGCCGCAACAGGATGCTGCATTCTGTTCCTGCGGTTGCTCAGCTATTACACTGTATTTTTCTTTTACGAGGGCTTTGAGTTCATTGTCGGTAAGCATATACATGTTTTTTGATTACAGATTCCTGGTTTAGCAGCAGGCTTTTCCTTTCTCTTTTTGGAGTGATGAAAACAGAAACCCAAATTCCTTGTTTACCGCTTCAAATGCATCCCAGTTAATACAGTAACAGCTTTTGGGCCCGTCGATGGTGCCTTTGATGAGTCCGGCTGTTTTCAATTCTTTGAGGTGCTGTGAAACGGTAGACTGTGCAAGTGGTAATACCTCAACAATTTTCCCGCAGATGCATTCGTTTTGGGCTGCCAGTATTTTCAGAATGGCGATTCTGGCAGGGTGGGCCAGGGCTTTGGCAAATGTGGCCAGTTGCTGTTCTGATTCGGAAAATTCGGTTGTTTTCGCTGATGCCATTAACTTATCGTTTTTTTACGATAATTCAAAACTATAACAATTTTTGAATTAAATCGTATTTGTACGATAATTATTTTCTTCCTTGTATATGGTATCCTTATTAGAAAATGGCCTGTGCCTGCCTCCAAAAATTCTTTAATCACCATTCATCATTTTTTTAAACCGTTCACCATATTCTAAATTTTATGATTTTTTCTAAATAATTGACAATCAATTAAATAAGTAAAGACAGTTACTATCTTCTGCCCATTACTAAAAAAAACTTGGTACTATGTGTTGCATAGTACCAAATAAATGCACATCTTTGTGTTGTCAAAGGGAATGAAACAGTAAAACAAAACAAACCCCAAACAAACATTTTAAAAACATTCTAATAAAAAAGATCATGAAAACGCAAAACAACACCTTCTTTCAAAATCTGGGAAAAGCCCAGTTAGAAAATTTGGTAAACGAAGTAAAAGAAACCGTTGCCACAGGAATTCCCAGCATCCAGCAAAAAACCGCTTTTGGCGTAGTAGATTTATGGAACCTGGAGCGCAGCAGAAAAACCAGAATGATCAGAAGACATCTGGCTTAAGAAGTTCTTGACAGACACATTATTCAATTACAAACGCCTGCCATACTGTTAAAAAGGGTTGCAGGTAAAAACGCCGGTTATGGATATTCAAAACACACAAAGTCAGATGCGCAAAGGTGTATTGGAGTTTTGTATTCTCTCCATTATTCGCCAGGGGGAAGTTTATCCCAGTGACCTGGTTGAGCGGATGAAAAAAGCCAATCTCCATATTCTGGAGGGCACGCTCTATCCTTTGCTGACCAGATTGAAAAATGCTGGCCTGCTAACCTACCGCTGGGTGGAAAGCAACAGCGGACCCCCACGTAAATATTTCGTGATGACAGACAAAGGTCTTGAATTCTATGGTGAGCTCGAAAGAACCTGGCAGGAGCTGGCAGATGCCGTTCATGCCCTCACACAGCCTTTAGACAACCATGACTCATCCGAAGAAAACCAATCCCAACCTTAACCAACCATAAAATTGAACAGACCATGAAAAAGGTAATAAATATAAACTTTCAGGGCAGGGTAATACCCATTGAAGAATCTGCCTATGACATGCTGAAGCAGTATGTAGAAAGTTTGCGTAAGTTCTTTGCTGAGGAGGAAGGTCGTGATGAGATCATCAATGATATCGAAGGCCGTATTGCAGAACTCTTTGGTGAAAGCCTGAAAAAAGGAAGTACCTGTATTACGGAAGCGGATGTGGATACCATCATCGCCAGTATGGGTCGCCCCGAAGATTTTGAAGACGAAGAAGGTAAAGTGCAATCACAGTTAGGTGGAGAGAACGCGGGTAAAGACAAATCCTACAGTTCAGAAAACGCCTATAAAACCGAACAGCCCCGCGGACGTTTGTTCCGGGATGAGAATGAAAAGATCCTGGGTGGTGTATGCGGCGGACTGGCCAATTACCTGCGCATCGATCCCACCATCGTAAGATTGGTGTTTGCCTTGATCAGTTTCGGAGCGGGTACCGGTATCTTATTATATATACTCTTATGGGTCATCCTGCCAGCCAGACAACTGAATAGCATCACTTCTACCAAACGTTTATACCGTAACCCGGAAGAAAAAGTGATTGCCGGTGTAGCCAGTGGTATCGCCTCTTATTTCGATATCGCCATCTGGATCCCCCGTTTGATCTTTGCGCTTCCATTGGTAGCAGGAATCGTAAGCTCCATATTCAGAAGTGCCTTCTGGTATGATGTGGATCCTTTCCCCGGTATCATCTTCGGCTCATTTGGCGGAACGCTTTTTGTTGTCTATGCAGTCTTATGGGCTGTGATCCCCGAAGCCAAAAGCGCTTCGGAGAAACTGGAAATGCGCGGTGAAAAAGTGGACCTGAATACGATCAAGAACACCATACAGGAAGACCTGGAAGGTTTCAAATCCCGCGCTGAAAAATGGGGCGGTGAATTCAAGGAACATGCCCAGCAGTTCGGTCAGGAATTCGGACAAACCATTGGTCAGAAAGGACGTCAGTTTGGTTCCGAAGCCGGTTATGCAGCCAAAAAAGGGGGCAGCAAACTGATCCGTGCGATCGGCATCCTCTTCAAGGCATTCTTCCTCTTTATCGCAGGTATCATCGCTTTTGCACTGCTGATCGCTTTGGGTGCCCTCATGGTGGCAGGTGTCGGTGTATTTCCCCTGAAGAATTTCTTCCTGGAAGGATTCTGGCAGAATGCACTCGCATGGGCTACCCTGCTCCTTTTCCTGGGTATTCCGGTTGTGGCATTTATCACCTGGCTGGTCCGGAGAATCATGGGTGTCAGGTCCGGTAACAAATACCTGGGTTATACCTTCGGAGGCTTGTGGTTTATCGGCCTGGTTTGTGGCGGTTTACTCGCTGCATCCATTGCCCGAAACTTTGATGCAAGGGCAAGGGAAAAACAGGACTATACCATTACACAGCCTGTATCCGGAAAACTGATCGTGAACGTACCCGACAGCAAAGTAAAAGTATACGGACGCTGGTTCAGAATGGATGGTATCCTGAATATGAATGATGACAGTTTGTTCCTGAACAATGTACGTCTCCGCCTGATCAAGAGCACCGATTCGCTCTATCACATCAGTGCCTATAAATATAGCAACGGTAGTGATGAGTCCAGCGCCCTGAGCAATGTGAAACAGATAAGCTACGGAATCAACCAGCAGGATAGCCTGATCTATCTCGACAGGGGATTTGCCCTGCAGAGAGGAACCAAATTCAGGAACCAGAGCGTAACCGTTACCCTTCAGATCCCTGTTGGAAAAAGGATTGTGATCAAGAGCGCGGTTTCCCGCAGACTGAATTCCTTCCATATCAGCACCGGCAGGAATGACTGGGACTTTGATGAAGACTGGAACAACGATTATGAACACTGGAGTTCCGATGTGGAATATGTCATGACCGTAGGCGGACTGGAAAGGGTTGACAAAAAGGATGTGCAGTCGGATGATGACGAAAACGATGCCGTTGAAAAATACCAGAAGAGCAAGGAAGAATTGAAGAGGGAATATGAAAAAAAGCAAAAGGAAGCGGAAGATCTGAAGAAAGAACTGGATAAGCCTTTGGATACCACCAAATACCATTACCAGAAATCAACTTCCTACGCACCGGTACCTGAAATCAAATCCATTGCCATTGCACCCCATGAGCAGGCAGCAGCAGAAGAATCTGCGATTAGCCTTGATGCTTCCAGGCTCGTGTATATGCAAATGGTTTTATAAACTCGGTTGAAGTTGGGACTATAAGAACCCGGTCCTGTTCACAGGATAGGGTTCTTCCCTTACTTCTTTTATCTGTAAACCCATCAAAACAAATGATATGAGAAAGCTGTTTTTCGCACTGCTGCTGGGAACGATCTTTGTATTCGCCTGTTTTGCCTTTGTGTTTCACCAGCTATACAATAACAACAATATATCCATCAGGGTGAAAGAAACGGATGACAGTTACAGCCTGTACGCTTCTTATAACCGGCACAATGCACGCAGGTTGCAGCATTTTATCAGCAAATCGCTGCATACAAACCATTTTTCAGACAATTCCTACATGAATTCTTATATAACCCTGGAAGACAATACCCATTTCTATATCAAAACCAGACCGGGTAACCTTTATTTAAAACTGGATAAAAGAAATAATGATGAGGAAGGGTATATCCGTATAAAAAAACTGGGTGAAGAGATCAAACGCAAACTAGCCGAGGACTGATCGCAGGAAAGTCCCTTACCCCATATCCCCGAAGCAGCGCTAACCCGCTGCTTTTTATTTTTTCCGGTCTCTGGCTTCACCTATTTTTGCCGCAATTAAGGATCTATCAATAACCCATCCCATATGAAATCAACTCCCTTTACACAAAAACACCTGGCACTGGGCGCAAAAATGGCCGAGTTCGCAGGATACAATATGCCCATCAGTTATAGCGGGATCAATGTGGAACATGCAGCCGTACGGAATAACGCAGGGATCTTTGATGTGAGTCATATGGGTGAATTCATCCTGAAAGGTGAAAATGCGCTGGATCTGATCCAACGGGTAACTTCCAACGATGCCTCAAAAATTACAGATGGTCAGGCCCAATATAGTTGTCTGCCCAATGAAACGGGTGGGATCGTGGATGATCTGATCGTGTACTGCCTGGAATACAATCAATCCTACCTGATTGTTGTCAATGCCTCCAATATTGAAAAAGACTGGAACTGGATCAGCCGTTTCAATACCCGGAATGTGGAGATGCACAATATCAGTGACAAAACCTGTCTATTGGCTATCCAGGGGCCCAACGCAACCCGGATCCTGCAACCCCTTGTGGACAAGGATATCATGAATCTGAAATATTACACGTTTACCAGGGCGAAATTTGCCGGTATAGAAAACGTGATCATCAGTGCAACCGGATACACGGGATCCGGGGGTGTGGAAATTTATTTTGAAGACAAGGATGATGCGGCCAATAGTATCTGGGATGCAATTTTTGCGATCGGTACGCCACAGGGTTTACAACCCATCGGACTGGGTGCCAGGGATACGTTACGGCTGGAAATGGGCTATTGTTTATACGGCAATGACATAGATGATACGACTTCACCACTGGAAGCCGGTTTGGGCTGGATCACCAAATTCACCAAGGATTTTACGGCAAGACCCATCTTGGAAAAACAAAAAGCAGCCGGTATTACCCGCAAACTGGTAGGTTTTGAAATGATCGACAGGGGAATTCCCAGACACGATTATATCATCAAAGACGCTAACGGAAATACCATTGGAAAAGTAACCAGTGGCACACAGGCGCCCTCTCTGGGAAAAGCCATCGGTATGGGGTATGTGGCTTCGGGGCATAACGCAGTCGATAGTGAAATCTATATAGACATCCGAAACACACTGGTAAAAGCCAAAGTGGTAAAAGCGCCCTTTGTATAGCC